>JAFGOO010000185.1 GCA_016926455.1 Methanosarcinaceae archaeon
CGAGACCTTGAAGACATCAAAGGCGGATAAAGTTTATAACCTTAAAGTTACATTCAAAGAGCCGATTCCAGAAGAAAGACTTAAATCTAGCCTTGATAAACTGATCGGTCTAGAGATCAGTCAGAGAACCCCACAGCGTGTTTCGCACCGTCGAGCAGATTTAGTCCGAAAGCGGCGTGTACATAACACTAAACTCACCGCTCTAACGGATGGATGTGCATCCATCACATTGCACTGCGAAAGCGGTTTGTATGTCAAGGAACTGATATCAGGCGATGACGGAAGAACCGAACCGAGTCTGACGGGATTGATTGGTACCCAGGCAAAGGTCATGGAACTTGACGTTGTTAATGTTAACCTGTAAGAACTTGTAAGATATTGAATTCAAATATCGCCTCAAATAAATTGAAATCCATATAATACTATCAACTTAATACATAACGGAGGAAAATAATGCCAACATCACATGGTGAACGAGCCTGTACACGATACAAATTGAAGAAGACTGTACGCGAGAGAGGACTGTCCCCAGTTAGCAAAGCCATTCAGGAATTCGAAGCTGGACAGATGGTTCACATTGATATAGACCCTAGTGTGCAGAAGGGAATGCCAAATCCGAAATTTCAGGGCAAGACAGGAAAGGTCATGTCACAGCGCGGACGAGCATACCTCCTGCAGGTAAGAGATGGAAATTCCTTGAAAGAAGTTATTTCCTTACCACAGCATCTTAAACCCCAGAAATACAACTAAACATTGTTTTCTAGGTAGAGTAACTCACCTGATAAATATCTATCAAAAACATCGATAGATATATCTGATTGCAAAACCATTGGAAAGTATTTAAGCGAAATTTCAGGTGAAAAGTGGATATAGATATTTAGAGCAAGTAAAGGCCAATCCCCAACTTTTCAAATGTGGGGTAAAGCTCTTCAATTTTCTCAGAAATATTAATATTCGTATGGATGTAATATCTATTCTGAGATTGGGGCTACAATCTCTTCGTAAAATCGATAGATTGCAATCACTTAAGTGATTGGAGTGGTCACGTGGATTGCTGCGGTGTACCGACATTGTCGGATTTTATTCAAGTTTAGAAAGAGTGTATTTCAATGATAGTTAAAGAAGTTATAAGTGAAGAGCTATTAACACTGCCCGAAGTTAAAGTAATGCTCCATGAAATCGTGGAAGATCGTTCAAGCAGGAACGAAGAATTAGGGTATGAGCTGCGAAAGGCAATCAATCACACAGATATGTTTGCAAAGACCAGTGCAGAAAAGTCAAGGGAACTAGTAAACAAGTTACTCGAACTTGAAAAGATGAAGCCTGAGATTGCAATTCGAATTGCTGATGTGATACCGCAATCAAGGGATGAACTTAGGACTCTTTATGCAAAAGAGAGATACACATTAACAGAAGAAGAACTTGACAATATTTTAAATTTTGTGACGAAAGCAATTGAATAAACTTATATCTCATCTATTCTTTTTTAATACTATAAGTTTCTCAGTTGTAGTACTGGATACATCATTGGAGGGTACTTATGGCAAACATGGGAAAACAACCCCAAAAGGAAGAGCATGCATTGATTTTGGATTACTTGCCCTATGGGAATACTTCTGATAATCGACCTGCATATCAAAAAAAACCTCTTGTTCAGGCATTAGGTGAAAAATATTTTGTATTAATGGAAATGGTCCCAAAGGAAGGGGTTATTCCTGAAATCCAGTCGCGTGTTTACATTGGTAAAGGGGATCGGGATGTTATCGACCATGTTAAAAGCAGGATATTGTATGCTGAACTGACCCATGGAGCTCAGCTTGAACTTCCATATTTGATTGAAATTTGTGTCAAGAATCAGGAAGAAAAATTTGTAAAGTTCTTCAATGAAGCACATTCGGTGACAACAAGGTTACATATGCTAGAGCTACTTCCGGGTATTGGCAAAAAGCTGATGTGGGCGATCATTGACGAACGGAAGAAGGGTAATTTCAAGAGTTTTAAGGATCTCAATAACAGAGTATCGGGACTCCATGCTCCCGAAAAGGTCATTGTAAACCGTATTCTGGAGGAACTTAAAAACGATCTTATCAAGTACAGACTGTTTACAACACCGATGCACCGTTCAACACATGATTAGTTATAAGGTGTAATTGATTTGGTTCGCGAACTCCTCAAAAAGTATGGTATTCAGGGGGGATACCATGACCAGCATTTTTTGGTCGATGAGAGGATTTTGGACAGGATTGTTGAAGCCGCACATCTGGATGATGAAGAGACAGTACTTGAAATTGGCGCCGGCATTGGCAATCTGACAAAACTGCTTGCAGATCGCGCCAGAAAGGTTATTGCCATAGAACTCGACCCTAGGCTTGTTGAAGTACTGAATGAGCGGTTCAAGACCGTAGAAAATGTCCAGATCATAAAGGGGGATGTGCTTCATGTCGTTTTTCCGAAGTTTGACAAGGTTGTTGCAAACCTTCCTTATTCCATTTCTTCCGAGATTACGTTCAAGCTCTTTAAACACAGTTTTAAACTGGGTATACTGATGTACCAGTACGAGTTTGCAAGACGGTTGGTAGCTTCTCCCAATTCCAAGGATTACAGTCGCCTGTCTGTGAATACACTCTACTTTGCCGATGCTTCAATTATCATGACAGTACCAAAGTCAGCGTTTTCACCGCCTCCTGAGGTACATTCGGCAGTTGTTGAACTGGTTCCACGTCCGGCACCTTTTGAGGTGGTTAATGAGGATTTCTTTTTGCGTTTCGTCAC
>JAFGOO010000021.1 GCA_016926455.1 Methanosarcinaceae archaeon
AATACTATATAATAATTATTGGAGTGTTTTGATGACGGTTCCAAAAGAATATGATCCGCATGAGATTGAACCAAGATGGCGAAGGGCATGGGATATGTCCATGTACCATTTCGACTGGGAAGATAACAGCAAACCCCAGTATATCATAGATACACCGCCTCCGTATCCGACAGGGAATTTCCATATTGGTAATTCACTTAACTGGTGCTATATCGATTTTGTGGCAAGGTACAAACGCATGCAAGATTTTAATGTTATGTTCCCACAGGGATGGGACTGTCACGGCCTTCCCACAGAGGTAAAGGTAGAAGAAACACATGGAATCACGAAAAACCAGGTTCCAAGGGCAGAATTCCGCAGGATGTGCGAAGAACTTACAGCCAAGAATATCGTGAAGATGCGCGATACCATGATGGGGCTCGGATTTTCCGTGGACTGGAGCAACGAGTTTGTCACAATGGAACCAGCCTATTATGTGAAGACACAGAAATCGTTTGTGAAAATGCATGATATGGGTCGGATATACCAGGAAGATCATCCTGTAAACTGGTGCCCTAGATGTGAAACTGCAATTGCTTTTGCAGAGGTTGAGTATGATGCTAGGGAGACGCAGTTGAATTTCCTACATTTTGATAAACTTGAAATTGCAACCACCCGCCCAGAACTGCTTGCTGCGTGTGTAGCTGTTGCGATTAATCCAGAGGATGAACGTTACAATAAATATATACAAGAGACTGTAAAGGTTCCGCTGTTCGGGCATGAGGTGCCGGTCATAGGGGATAAGGACGTAGATCCCTCCTTTGGTACAGGGGTTGTCATGATCTGTACCTTTGGTGACAAACAGGACGTGCGCTGGTGGGTAGAGCACAACCTCCCGCTTCGAAAAGCACTTGACAAGAACGGCTACATGACAGAGATTGCCGGGAAATATGAAGGTATGAGCATTTCCGAATGCAAGAAATCAATCATCGAAGACCTCAAAACTGAAGGATACATCTACGACCAGAAACCTCTTGATCAGAACGTGGGCATGTGCTGGAGGTGCAAGACACCTATAGAAATACTTTCCGAGCGCCAATGGTTTGTGAAAATCAATGCCGATGAGGTACTGAAAACTGCCGATGAGATCAAGTGGCTACCAGAACATATGAAAATCAGGCTTCAGAACTGGACAGGAACCATGGAATGGGACTGGTGCATCTCACGCCAGCGGATATTCGCAACTCCCATACCAGTGTGGTATTGTAAGGACTGCGGCAAGGTGATGGTTGCAAAGGAGGAATGGCTACCTCTTGACCCCACAAAAGATATGCCAAAAGCGGCTTGTGAATGCGGTTCTACTGAATTTGAAGGCGAAAAGGATGTGCTGGACACGTGGATGGACTCGTCCATTACACCACTGCATGCTTCCGGTTGGTTGAGCAAACATGACACGCGTCTTCCAACGCAGCTTCGCCCTCAGGGTCATGATATCATACGCACATGGGCCTTTTATACTATACTCCGCTCAAAGGCACTTACAGGCATCAGACCATGGGATTCAATCCTTATCAACGGGATGGTTCTCGGGGAAGACGGGCACAAGATGAGCAAGTCACTGGGTAATATCATTTCACCCGAAGAGGTGATTGAACAGTACAGCGCCGATGCATTCAGGCAATGGGCTGCTTTAGGTGGTTCCCCAGGGTCCGATGTTATGTTCAGGTGGAAGGATGTTGTGGCAGCTTCACGTTTCCTCCACAAGATGTGGAGTATCTACAGGTTCTCAATGTCGCATCTTGGTGACTACAGTTCCAGAGATGCAAAGAAGATCAATACTGATGACCTGCCTGTAATTGACAGGTGGCTTCTCAGCAAATTGAACAAACTTGTCAGGTCAATGACATTAAGTATGGATGGGTACCAGTTCGATGAGGCCTTCAAATCCATTCGTGGGTTTGCGTGGGAAACTCTTGCAGATAATTACCTGGAACTTGTAAAATCAAGGCTCTATGGAGAGAATAAGAATGACCGCAGAACCGCACAGTACACACTCTACGTCACGATTGACATACTTTCGCGGCTGCTTGCGCCTTTCATACCGTTCTTTGCAGAGGAAATGTACTCGCGGCTTGGCACCGGAAGCGTCCATACCCAGTCATGGCCAGATGTCAACGAAGCACTCATCAATGAAGACGCAGAACACGTCGGTGAGCTTATAAAGGATATAACAGGCAATGTCAGGCGATATAAATCAGATAACGGAATGGCACTGAATGCACCACTCAAAAAAATTGAAATATATGGTAAATTGAGTGATGTGAGGGATATAGCGGGTGCCACAAATTCCCCTGTAGAGATTATGGAAGGTGAGCCTGATTTTGAGCACGTACCTGTTAAAGTGAAACCCAACATGGGCATCATAGGACCGAAGTTCAGGAACAAGGCAGGTGCGATCATAAATTCCTTGATTGCGGAGAATCCGAAAAGAATCGCTGAACAGGCAGAAGAAGGTAGTATTGTTGTGATTGTTGGCGATGAGAAAATCAAACTTGGTCCTGAATCGGTACAAATCGAGAGAGAAGTTATCTCTGCAGGAAGAACTGTCGATGTTCTTGACGTTGACGGTACAGCAGTTGTGATAGTCAGGTAACTGGAAGAATTTGAACTTAGTAATTGTTTAATCTTATTCAAAAATCTTTTCGTCTCGATTTGTGCTAATTGTTAACTAGGAACAAAGAAATTAATTATATATTACATTCGCATTCGTCCGACCTCGTGCTGAATTTTCGAAACCTAACATTTATATATATCTAAGCTAATTTCCCGCCATAGACGATTATTCAAACGCCACGGTGTATGTATGGTAAAAGTCACTAAAGTATTGCTGCTGCTTAAAAATATGGTTTACGAAAGCACGAGTCCTCAGGAAATCATTAGGTTTGCGAAATATTATCGTAAAAAAGACCTTGAAGTTGTTGTGATCCTCTGGGGTCCCATGGGAGTAATACTTGGTAAGAAAAACAAGTATGGTTCACCTGCATACGATAAAAAAATAGAAGAATGCATAGAAATGGGCGTGCAGTTCAAATGCTGTGATCTTGGAGCATCTATGATCGGGATGAAGGAAGAAGAACTCATCCCTGGTGTTCAATTGATCCATTCGAATGAAATAGCAGAGATGTTTCTAAGATTCCGTGAGGAAGACCAGTTAATCCTCACACTGTAAACGATTAGTATTTGAATTAGCGGCATTATATCTATTTTAATGGAAAATAAGGAGTTTTGGAATTTACCTATCAAACGTGGTGATTGCTTATGGCATCAACAACCGAACTAAGCTCTGATGAGAAAATTTTGCTTGAGAAGATACTTGCCGGTGAGGTCGCATTTCGGAAGATCGGTATGTGCACGGATACACAGACTGCTGTGAAACTTCGAAGACTTGCTCTTGAGGAACAGGTGAATGTCAGGTTTGAGCAAATCCAGAATTATACCATTGATGCAGAACAGATTACAAAGCGAAATATTGAGAACATGATTGGTGCGATCCAGATCCCTCTCGGTGTTGCTGGCCCTTTAAAAGTGAAAGGGGAATTTGCTGATGGTGAGTACCAGCTCCCACTTGCAACCACCGAGGGCGCCCTGGTTGCCAGCGTAAACAGAGGATGTTCTGTTATCACCGGCTCTGGCGGTGCAAATGTAAGGATATTCCAAGACGAGATGACACGAGCACCTGTTTTTAAACTGGAAAATGTGAAGCGTTCAAAAGAGTTTGCTGAATGGGTGCAAGACCCGCATATATTCAAGGAGATGCAGGAAAAGGCAGCTGAAACCACTCGATTCGGGGACTTGCTCAGTGTAGAACCATATGTTATCGGAAATACTGTATATCTAAGGTTCGCTTATGACACAAAGGATGCCATGGGAATGAATATGGTAACCATCGCCACGGAAGCAGTGGTCGACCTGATTGTGGATGAGTTCGGGGCAGTCCCTATATCACTGTCCGGGAACATGTGCACCGATAAAAAGCCTGCTGCCATCAATAATATCCTTGGCAGGGGGAAAACCGTTATTGCAGAGGTTACGGTTCCAAAAGACACGGTCGAGGGGAAACTAAAATCCACGCCAGAGGCAATGGTGGATCTGAACTACAGAAAGAACCTGCTGGGTTCTGCACGTGCCGGTTCGCTTGGATTTAATGCGCATGCTGCAAATATCATCGCTGCTTTGTACATTGCGTGCGGGCAGGATGCAGCGCATGTGGTGGAGGGAAGCACTGCCATCACAACCATGGAACTTACAAAATACGGCGACCTTTATTGTTCAGTCACACTACCGTCGGTAGTAGTTGGAACAGTTGGGGGCGGCACAGGTATCGAAACACAGAAAGATTGCTTGAACCTTCTTGGTGTTGCAGGCTCCGGCAACCCACCAGGTGCAAATGCAAAGGAACTTGCAGAAATTGTGGCGGCTGCAGTACTAGCAGGCGAACTCTCACTTATAGGTGCACAGGCTGCAGGACACCTTGCGCGGGCACACGCAGAACTCGGACGCGAGAAATTTTGATTCTACATCCTTTCTTTTGCTTTTTTCAGATATACACTTGACCCGTCTATCTTATCTGCAGCCAGTAGTATATACTCTGAAACATCAACAAAGTTGGCAGCATTTAACTTTTTAGCCCAATCCCTGAAACTCTTGCTATGGATTTCGTTATGTTCTATCCAGTGATCAAGCAGATGTTTGACTTTTATTTCAGTTATTTCTTCGGTCATAAGTGACATTCACGCATTATTGAGATCAGGAATCCCTTGGGTCAGTGATCTCACCGGTCAGTGCCGATGCTGCTGCAGTTGCAGGAGAAGCCAAATAGATAAATCCGCCTGCACCCATACGCCCTTTGAAGTTTCGATTTGCGGTTGATATGCATACTTCACCTTCGCCAATAACACCCATATGCCCGCCAAGACAGGGTCCGCATCCAGGGGTTGCAAAGGTGACACCTGCCTCAAGCAATGTTTCCGCGGTTCCGTTTTTGATTGCCTCGATCATGATCGAGCGTGATGCAGGTATGACAATTGTCCGGACTACAACCTGGCGGCCTTTTAGAACCTCTGCTGCGCTTTCAAGGTCTTCAAGCCTCCCGTTCGTGCATGTACCAATGAAAACCTGGTCGACATTTGTTCCGGCAACTTCCGAAACCTCACAAACATTGTCCACTTCATGCGGGCGGGCAACTTGCGGTTCAAGGTCGTTTACGTCAATGTAATATGATTCAACGTATTTTGCATCACCATCCGCATAGACGGGTTCATATTCCTCGACCGCCCGCCCTCTGAGATATTCAAAAGTCTTTTCATCTGGCGGAACGATGCCCGCCTTTGCCCCCATCTCGATAGCCATATTACAGAGAGTCATGCGCCCGGACATTGAAAGGTCAGAAATAGTGCTACCATAGAACTCTACTGCCCTGTAAGTCGCACCTGCAGCACTTATCTTACCGATCACATTGAGCGTAAGATCCTTTGCAGATACACGGTTGCCTAACCTACCATCCACTGTGATCTTGATGGTTTCAGGTACTTTGAACCATAGTTTACCAGAAGCAAATATCTCAGACATATCGGTAGCCCCAACACCAGTCCCAAATGCCCCAAACGCCCCATAGGTACATGAATGAGAATCTGCACCCACCACCAATTTCCCTGGCATGGCAAAACCATTCTCAGGAAGTACCTGATGACATATCCCGTTGCCTATATCATAGAAATTTTCTATCTCCTGCTCCTTTATCCATGTGCGAATATCTTTCTGGAGGAACGCAGTTTTCTCGGTATTTGCAGGCGTCAGGTGGTCAAATGGTATCACAATTCTTCTCGGGTTCCATACCTTTTGAATCCCCATTTCCCTAAAAGACTTTACTGCAAGAATGCTCGTACCGTCATGAGCCATCGCATAATCCACATTTGCGATTATGAACTCATTGGCCTTTACTTCTTTACCATTTGCACGGCTGAATATTTTTTCACTTATCGTGCCCAAAAATACAACTCCTTATTAATCGTATTTAGAACTATTAAGCTAAACTACATAGATATTTGCATCGTGAACTACCACCCAATAAATAGTGTGGTTTCCTGCTTCATTCTTTGAACTATTGTTCACAAGTCCACAGGCTCATCCCCTCTTTCCGAAGGTGTCAAATACCAATTAAATTCTGTTTATGTAAAGCAAACTTCTTGATATTAATAGCGGAATTGATATCTAGATCATGTTTTGTATTACAATCAGGACAATCCCATTCTCTACTTATATTGTAGAAGAGACGTAATTCATCCTCCTTTTAAAAAGAGTGGTCTTCTTACCCCAACATAATAAATTTTCTACTATAATGTATTTTACTATTTTATTTAAGACTGTTCAAAAAATCATCAAGGCGTACGGAATGCGTGCCGAACCCGCATACTTTATCAGGGTCTGCACCAAGAGCAAGCGCAACAAACTGGGAGATGTGCATGTGAACAAAATCGTATTTTGTCCCGAACTCCTTTTCTATAACTGGCTGGTACCTATCATACTGAATTTGACAATTGGGACACATATGAAGCATAAGATCTATGCCAGCACTCTTTAAGCTTTCAAGCTTAGCATGCGTGACCTTAAGGGACGTTTCCCGGTTGATATGGCGCTGCGAAAAACCTGCACCACATGTAAGCGTCCTGTCCTCATACCATTCAACAACATCAGTGCCACAGGACTTTGCAACCGTATCTATCAACTGCGGATTCTCGGGATTTCCAATCACATCATCGTAGTGGATCTTATAGTAATGGCATGCATGATGGGCTGCAACCCGAACACCCGAAAAATCGATCCTATTAAGTGCCCCGATTCTTTTAGTCTTGCCTAAGAAAATCTCAACCACATGGTAGAAATTATCCACCTGGTCAAGGCTGTTCTGTTCGTATATGAGGTCATCAAAACCCGCCTGCTTGAAAATCGAATTTATCTTTGTGCGAACCTCTTCATTCTTGTTTAACAGTGAACAGGCTTTCTTATTTATTGCATAACAGGTAGAGCACATGGTGGTTATGTTAGGATACCCATTTTTCTTTGCAATGGCAAAGTTTCGGGCTGCAATTGCCGTTGTTGAAAGCTGGTCGAATAGGTCAAAATAGAATCCAAGACCTGTGCAGCAGGACTGCTCGTCACTTACAAAATAATCAATATCCAACCTGTCAAATGCATAAGTACTTGAACTCTCAATACCCGGGTATTCATTGCTTACCATACACGTCTTGAACAGGAGTATTCCCTTATTCGGGATTTGTTCGATATGTTTCATTTCCCATCTCTCTTGCAACTTTGTTTTGAATCCGCTTCTGTGTCTGCCATTTTTTTAGCCTTTCAATCCTCTCAAAAAAACCCGTCTCTTCAAGGATTATACGAATTTCATGGTGTCCATTTTCTCTGATCTTAATTGGACCAAGTTCAAGTTCGCTACGAACTGCATCAAGATTCTTTTTAAATTCAAACCATCGTTTATCAAAATCGTTTTTCATCTGTTGAAGATATAGAGGCGGAAGTGTGCTGACACCCATTTCAGCAAATACGTTTCCATACTCAAACAACATATCTATCTTATCCAGCCCTATCCCCTCATTTATGGACAATTGCCGCAGAACCTGCACAACCTGCGACGGGCTGTTGTTCCTGGGACAGCGAAGGTGGCATGTATAGCAGTAAAAACAATTCCATATGATCTTATCCTCGATGACGCTGAAATCATTTTCCATCACCCTTTTTACAACCTGTCGGGGATTATAGTCCGTAAACCGCGCTGCAGGACAGGAAGCGGTACAAGCTCCACACTGCATACAGCGATCAATACCGATGTTATCAGATGTCCTGAGGCTTTTTTTCACAATTTCTACAAGGGTTTCACATTCAGGAATCTCATATCCACTGATTTTTTCTGTAGCCTCTTCAATCATTTTCCAACCTCCTTTTGTGAAAGGGTTATGAATGTATTGGCCAGTCCCCTGTAATGGGGAATGTAAGCCTTCTTGAAATGAATACGTCCACCCAGAT
This sequence comes from Methanosarcinaceae archaeon, assembly GCA_016926455.1. Classification (GTDB taxonomy): domain Archaea; phylum Halobacteriota; class Methanosarcinia; order Methanosarcinales; family Methanosarcinaceae; genus JAFGQV01. Next base: position 8,077 of record JAFGOO010000021.1, read on the forward strand.
CTCCCAGTTCCTCTTTCAGTTTATTGAAGTTATCGAATGCAAGTGAATAAATAGATTCTCCAATTGGGTCATCTGTGGGCTCCTCGACCATCAGTACTGCCCGAACACCTTCTTCAAAAGCTTGTTTGATCATGTTTTGTGTGACAATCGTGGTTGTCGGCACCCTTACGATCTTGGTATTCACCGGATATGTTGCTGCGCTACTTCCTATGTTATCGGCTGTTGAATAAGCGATGTTGCGGCTTAAGAATGCAAGCAGGTCTCCCTTTTCAAGTACACCTTCGATTTCTGCATGAATCTGGTCTTCTGTGTATCCGGCAATTCTGATGGCTTTTTGACTGCATAATACTGTACAATATCCGCATCCATTGCAAACCAAGGGATTAATTGCTACATTACCGTGGTCATCCATAGATATAGCATCAAAAGGACAATTCAAACACTCACCACAGCCATCACATAATGATAAGTCAACCCTAGCAATCTCAGGATCAAGTGTTATTGAACCACCTGAAATAAAAGCACTGGTTCGTGCTGCTGCAAGGCCTGACTGGGCTATTGTATCTGTTATGTCCTTTGGGGACTGGGCTGTGCCACATACAAAGATGCCATCCCTTGAGGTATCAACAGGTTTTAGTTTTGAGTGTTTTTCCTTGATAAAGCCGTCTTCTCCCAGTGTTACATTAAGTGTCTGGGCGATTTGCCTCGTACCTGTAGATGCTTCCATTGCTACCGAGAGAACTACAAGGTCAGCCGAGATTTCCTTCTGTTTCTGGGTAAGGGTATCCTCCAACTTCACAACAAGGCTTTTGTCAGGCTTTTCTATCACTTCTGCCGGACGTCCGCGCACAAATGATACACCCATGTCCTGTGCTGCACGGTAGTAGTTCTCATACAGGCCAAATGCACGAATATCAATATAACAGATGGTGACCTCAACATCAGGATATTTTTTCTTAATCAGACTTGCATGTTTAAGTGCCGCCATACAGCAATAGCGGGAACAATATCGATTACCGGTTGGCTTTTCGTCTCTTGAACCTACACACTGGATCATAACGATTCGCTGGGGCATCGATAGGTTCGATGGGCATGCGAGTTTTCCCTCTGTGGGACCGTTGACCCCGAATATCCTTGCAAGTTCCATCTGGGTCACTACATTCGCAAATAGGCCATAACCATACTGTGGTTTTCTTGACGCGTCAAATTCATCAAATCCAGTTGCTGCAATGATCGTGCCAACATAGAGTTCGACAATATCGTCCTTCTGGTCAAAATCAATTGCATCTACCTTACAGACATCCTGACAACTACTACATGTACCACCTCTTAAGTTAATGCAATGCTCCGGGTCTATAGAGTATATCTGTGGCACTGCCTGGGCAAAACTCAAGGATATTGCCTTTTTGTCCTTTACACCGCAGTTGAAATCGTTTTCTACAAAAACAGGACACACGTTACTACATCTACCGCACGCCATGCAGTTATCGTTCACGTACCTCGCCTTTTTGCGAACCCTGACCTTAAAATTACCGGCACTACCGCTCATATTTTCAACTTCCGAAAAGGACATAAGAGTAATGTTTGGATGCAAACCGACCTCGTTCATAAGCGGACTTAAGGAACACAT
>JAFGOO010000186.1 GCA_016926455.1 Methanosarcinaceae archaeon
CTGATCTCAAGATTGATTATCTGTTCCCCTGCCACACTAAACCTGAAATGTCCGGGTTCGATGACACCCGCATGCACGGGTCCAACTGGAATCTCGAACACACCTTCACCCTCAACCCAACGGTACACATACTCCCCATCCACGCGGAGCGGTTTGGACTTGATATCAAAATCTTTTCTCAGGGGATAGTAACCTTCAGGCCAATCCTCGAACATGATCAGTCGCCTCGAATCCGGGTGCCCTATCGCTTTTAGACCGAACATGTCCTGTATTTCACGTTCATACCAGCTTGCCGCTGGAATCTCAGTGGCAATGCTCTGGAATTGGGGCGCCGTCTCTTCCACATATATCCTGATTATAATGAACGCATCTTCCTTATCAAAAGAAAATACATAATAGATATTGAAATGTCCGGCAGTCTTTCTTTCATCTGTGGCAAAGATCAATATCAGAGGAGCATCAAATTGAGTGTATAGATAATCGCATATCCCGATTGCAGCATCTTTTTCTGCTGTAAGATATATCTCATTTCTTGAAACCTTCTTATTCAGAATACTTGATCCAAATTTATTTATTACAGAGTTCAGAACTTCCTTCATGGTATCATCTCAATACTTCCACTACTCTCAAGATCATATCGTACAGTTGCCGAGGAATGTACAACCCTAGCAACAGTACGAACACCATTAGCAATACCATAGCTACAATGGTCCATCTACTCACTTCTCCCTTTACATTAGGATCTGGTGTGCTCAGTGCCATCCTGCTGACGTGACTGAAAAATCCGCCAAATATCATAATTATAAACAGAAGCAACAGAACTGTAGAGATTATGTTTCCATGGGAAAAACCTGCTGCAAGAACCATAAATTCACTGATGAATATACCGAATGGCGGTACACCTGTGATGGCAAGTCCTCCCAGAAGCAACATTGTGCCCGTTAATGGCATTGACTTGACGACCCCACTAACCATATCTATCTCTTTTGTCCCATATTTCAGAATCACGTTCCCTGCCCCAAAGAACATCAGAGGTTTTGTCATGGCATGGTTAAACATATGCAGCAGGGCACCAGATACGCCGAGAATGCCACCGAAACCGATACCCACCGCTATTATTCCCATATGCTCCACACTGCTGTATGCCAGGAGCCGTTTATAATCCTTCTGCAGTATTATGAAGGGAACTGCGATACCAACAGATAGAAGACCAAAGGCAACCAAGAGACTGCTTGTGAATTCTGTGCCTGTTGATGGTACAGTAAGGGTATAAAACCGAATAATTGCGTACATTGCACAGTTCAGTAATACACCAGAAAGCATGGCGCTTACTGGAGTCGGGGCTTCGCTGTGGGCATCTGGTAACCATGTATGCATGGGAGCAAGTCCTGCCTTTGTGCCATAACCAATCAGGATAAAAATGAACGCTATTTTCATAAGCACAGGATCGAACTGGTCTGCTACAGAAACCAAGGATGCCCAATCAATTGCCTCCTGGCTTCCTTCAAATACCTGTACTGCCGCGTAATACGTTAGGATGGTACCGAACAGTGCAAAGGTAATCCCAACGGTACATATTATCAGATATTTCCATGCTGCCTCAACTGATGATTTTTTCGAATACAGAATTATCAATGGCGCCGAAACAAGCGTAGTCAATTCTATGGCAATCCAGAGACCCAGGATATTGGTCACTCCCACCAGTAGCATACTGAACATGAACATATGAAACAGGCAATAATAAAGCCGAAGCCTCTTTATATCCATGCTACCATGTCTCATTTCATATCCCATGTAGCCGATGGAGTACACTGAGGTCGCAAAACCCACCAGTGAGACAATAAGTACCAGATACGTACTGAATGCATCAGCAAACACCACATCATTCCATGTGACGACAATTCCATTCTTGAAGACACTGACCACCAAAGCCAATCCTAGGAGCAGTGTTGCGGTTGATCCCAGCAGGTTTATGAACTCTAGCTGTTTTTGCTTTTTTGAAATCAAGCATGATATACCCGTAAGCATTGGTGCCAGCAGTAAATATTTGATCATGGTCTTTATTCCATTAACGTGGTCAGCCTATCCGTATCGATGGTTTCGAAGGTCCTATTTATCCTAAAAATCAGAACACCCATTATGAGCGTACCTACCAGAATATCGAAAAATATACCAACTTCAACTAGAAGAGGCATCCCGTAAGTGAGGGAAATTGCACCAAGGAACAACCCATTTTCCATAATAAGAATCCCAAGCATCTGGGATATTGCTTTTTTACGGGTGATCATGAGGAATATCCCTATCAAGACCATGGCCATGGAGGTTGAGAGGGCATAACTGGAAAGCTGGCTATTGTTGCTGATGGAACGTACCAAGTAATATGAAATCACTACCAAAACACCTCCTATGAGCAGGGATGGTGATATATTGATAAACAATTCGACCTCCCTTTTTACTTTTAGTTCCTTGATTACATAAACAAAAAGATACGGGATCAATATGGCTTTAATGATCAAGGTAAGGAATGCAACGATGTAAATATCAATCCTGCCTGTCGAAAAAGCCACTATCCCTGCAATGCAAGCCAGCAGCAACGACTGAAACTGGAATGCACTGACACTTGTATAAAGCTGCTTTGAACCCAATACCATGAAAGTTGAGACCATAATCAATGCAATGATTGACTCCATCAGTTCAGATCCGAACATGATTCCAGGCATGTTATTCACCTCTCATAATGATACTAAATACTACTGCAAGGAATGCCAACATAAGCGATATTGACATCAGGTCAGGGAGCCTAAATAGTCTCCACTTTGCTGTTGTGCTTTCAACGATTGCCATGCAGATTCCAAGAACTAAAATCTTGACAGAGAAGACTATTATTGAGGCTACTATCCCTGCATTCAACCCTGAAGAGATGCCCCACGGAAAAAAGATGTTACAAAGAAGGGAGAACACCAGTAACTGTTTCATCATTACTCCAAGTTCGATCACTGCCAGTTGCTTTCCGGAATATTCAAGAATCATTGCTTCATGAACCATGGTCAATTCAAGATGTGTGGCCGGATTATCCACGGGAAGCCGACCGGTCTCAGCGATGGAAATAATAAAAAATGCCACAAATGCAAGCAAATGCGAGGGTGATAGGGCAGTAATGCCTTGTGACAAGACATCGGTGGAAATAAAACCAATGTTTGTGGTTCCAACATTAATGGCTACTGCAAAAATCGATAGAATCATTGCGGGCTCAACTAAAGATGCAATGAACATTTCCCGGCTGGCACCCATGCCACCAAAAGAACTGCCCGTATCCAACGCCGCCAGTGCAATTGAAAAACGTGCCAGTGCAAACAGGTAGACGACTGCAATCAAATCCCCAGCAAACCCAAATGGTAATGCCGTCGTAAATATGGGAATCATAAGACCCGCTGAGAGTACGGATGCAAACGAAATTACAGGTACCACATTGAAAAGCCACGATGTATTTTCCGACACCACAGAGTCTTTGCGCATAAGTTTTAAGAGGTCATGGTATGATTGAAATAAAGGAGGTCCTTTCCGAATCTGGAAGAACGCTTTTAATTTTTTGATCAGCCCGTTCAACAGTGGAGCCAGTGCAAGAATAACCAGTAACTGGAAGATAAACAATACAAATTGTTCGAGCATATCAGATTCCACCCGTAATAATAGATATTAGAAGGATCATCAGTACAGCAAAGATATATGCTAAATATGCATGGATACTTCCGGTCTGGATGACCCTGAAGCTCCTGGAAATCGCAAGCGTAAGTTCTATGAACGGATTATATAGATACTGTTCAAAAACATCCTCGATATGGGATTCAAATTTAAAGGAGGTCTTGAAGAAATGTGAATTAGCATATGTGGTGTATATTTCCCTGTGCGGACGGTATATGTTCTCCAGCCACTTACGTATCGGTTTTGAGAACGCAGTTGCTGTATACTCATTTCTTGCAGTGGACCGGGGCTGACCACATCCCCATGTTTCATATTTTGAAGTAAGACTAGACCTGAACAGTATGATTGGTAGTGGCATAAACAGAATTAATAATAATGCAATCCATGTGGTGGAAATGCTGCCGGCAAAGGAGGGTATGGTTCCTATGGTAAAAACGTTGGTAATGTTTGAAGCGATACCTATTCCAACAATGGGTTCAGATAATGAGTCAAGTATTCCTACTACATAGTAAGCCGATATCCCGAATACAATACACATGAACGAAAGGATTCCCATCCCTGCAAGCATAGTGTTCGGAACCTCTTTTGCATTCTCGGCAGGTACTGTTCTGGGGAGAGCGAGAAAACTTATACCAAAGGCTTTTACAAAACATGCCGCTGCAAGGGCACTTGTGAGAGCCAGCGCCGCACCACTTCCAAGTACGAGGATGGTCACCAGATTAATTGACAGGTTCGTACTGAGCAACTGGGCATGGAAAGTAAGCCATTCACTGACAAACCCATTGAATGGGGGAAGGGCAGAGATGGACATGGAACCGATGAGAAAGAAAAATGCAGTCCAGGGCATCTTCTTAATAAGACCGCCCAGTGATTCTATGTCCTTAGTATGGGTCGAAAATATAATTGAACCTGCTCCCATAAACAGTAGGGATTTGAACATTGCGTGATTTATCAGGTGATAGAGTGCTGCTATCAAACCGAAGGCTGCCAGTTCAGGCTGTCTCGCAGACATGAAAATCATGGACACACTCAGTCCAATGAGAATGATACCGATGTTTTCCACACTGTGGTATGCAAGAAGACGTTTTATGTCATGCTCCATCAAGGCATACATCACTCCCAGCAGGGATGAGATGGAAGCAACGAGCAGGAGCAATATTCCCCACCATAATGTATCCACACCCAAGAATTCAAAGAAAAACCTGATCATCATATATATTGCAGTTTTAATCATGACGCCTGACATCAATGCAGAAACATTGCTCGGAGCAGCAGGGTGTGCATATGGTAGCCAAATATGCAGAGGAACGATCCCTGCCTTGGTCCCAAAACCAATCAATGCGAACAGGAAAGCCATATCCTTAAAAGCAGGGGACAACTGTCCCCCAATACCCTTAAACGATTCAAAATTGAAACTCCCAGCTACACTTGCCATGACCAAGAATGACAGGATTATGAATCCAGTCCCCACGTGAGTCATTATAATATAAATCAGCCCGGCTTTTCTTGTTTCTGACTTTTCATGTTCGTAGATTACAAGGAAATAGGATATGATGGACATCAATTCCCAGACGATAATAAACATGACAGCATTGCTGACCGATACCACCAGAATCATTGAAAGAATGAATATGTTGAATAGAAAACCAAGGTACCCAACGTCCTTTTTTCCGAAATATTCAGTCACATATCCGATGGAATAGATGGAAACCGCAAGTGAAGTGATGGAAATCACCAGAATAAAAAACGCAGATAGCTTATCTATAGAAACACCGAACTGTAAAATAGAACTTCCTGGTATATTTATAACAAAAGTATCGCCATACATTACAGAGAGTGAAAAGATAATTCCAAAAACGGATGCAAGAAATGAACTCATGAAAGAGGCATATGTTACAGAACGGTCATTCCTGTGAAGAGCGAGAGATAAAGCTGCACCAATCAAATATGTGAAAACGAGTCCCAAAAACAGATGTGTAAAAGCCATGAATTCTCACAGACAGTATCTGACTCCTACCATCAAATTATAAGATAAAATTGTAATTTTTATCAGTATAGAGATTCCAGCTATTTTTAGCGATAATATTAACCACTCCCCATAATCGTGTTAGTATTTAAACTTATTCTGACAGACTGGCCTACTCCACGATTAAGCCTGTGGAGTTTCTGATGATAGACAAATCAAGCCATAGCATCCTCAGGGTATCTATACTCCTTTCCCACGGCATCTCTGTCTGCCGCGTATCGGTCTTACATCATAGACACTTTGGATTACGATTCCTCTCTGTGTCTCGGTGATAATGCGTGTTTGTGTATAAAACACAAAAACACATGATTTCGAAGCTACATAGCCAAAAACTATCAATAAAACGACTGAATATTAGTCGTACATTATGTTACATATTGGTTATGCTACTCATCATTCACCATACGAATAAATCCTGAGGCTTTCAGGCTGCATTATTAGTAAATATCACAAAGCAATCCCTTTATTTCACACCCTTCATAAACACCGAAATTATCCGTGTAAGGCTCCTGTGCACTTTCTGTAAATGCTCATCGAAAACCAGAAAACCTGCATTTCTTGCAAATTCCTCTACAGGTTTTTCAGAGACCACTACCGCAAAACCTCCTTTTTTTAATACTCTGTACATCTCAACAAAGGATAATGAATACAGATATTGCAGAGATTCAGCTCTTATAGTTGCCGAGCGACCATATGGTGGATCGGTTACGATTGCATTCAAGCAGCCGTCCACAAGCGGGAGCCTGCAAGCATCGCCCACAAGAAGTGAGTGCTTAAAATCGAAGCCTTCAAGGTTCATGCGTGCACCAGATATTATTTTTGGCTGGACGTCCAGACCGATTACTTCAGTACCCACAAGTCCTGCCTCTAGGAGTATTCCGGCAGTCCCGCAGAAGGGATCAAAGAGAATTTCACCCTCTTTTACTTTTGACATGTTCACAAGCGCCAATGCCACCCTCGGCATGAGCACACCCGGATAGAAGAACGGTTTTCTGTGCGGTGCACGTCCCTCAAATGCACTTCTGTCAACCTCAGCAACCACTGTGCCAAAGACACACTTTTCGGTGAGAAGAAGGCGAAACTCAACATTCGGCTTTTTCAGGTTTGCATGGAATCCTTTCCTGTATATGCAGCCGCCAACCTTTCGTTCCAGTAATGCACTATTTATTGTTGTATGGTGCTTTACACGTCTGGAGCGGACTGCATAGGTCTCTCCCTTTTTTATATGATCGCTTACATCAGACCCTTCGACCATCCCTACAATCCTGTCAAGATCTGTATCGCATATTCCTATAACTTTCAGGATGTGATGCGACATTGCAAGCCTTTTTGCGACAGAGTCAATCTTTTTTTCTATTAGATATTCACTGCCAGCAACATCAACAAGAAGACACTGGTCTAAAAAAGTATGTTCCGTGTATTCAAGACCCATGATGTCAAGACACGCAATAACTTCGGCACGCGGCAGGGTTTCATGCTCTCCAGATAATTCAAATGCGTATAGCATAATATCTTATGAGGGTTAAAAACTGTAATTATTTTGCAATTAAAATCAGAACATGCGCTCGAGCGCGTCTTTTCCGCTCATTCCGATTACTATCTCAAGTTCCTTTGCAGATTGTGTTGCATCAACTACCTGTGCATTCAGCATATCTTCAAAAGAACTGACACCTCTAACCCTTACAGCAACATCACCAAACACTTCTGAAGTGCCGATATCCAGATATCCACACATAACAAAACCCTTATCAGCTTTTATCACGAGAAGGGGAGCGTTTTGCATGTCGAATTTCAAGCCAAGGGCAGTACCATTCTCAAGTGCAATCTGTTCTATAATCATAGCCGTAGAACTCTATTTCAAAATAGATTAACGTTTTGGAAAGAGACCCAGTTTTTCACTAATTGACAGAATAAACTTAGACCTTGAACAGGAACTGAATGGTTCTTCAGTTTCACCTGGTGCTGCTGTCGTATTGACTTCATATCCTAGATGATTTATATTCCACGTAATGTTTTCTGCATACTCGATCGTGATCTCACCAACAAAGTCAAATGTGCCTGAGATTACAGAACTGTTGTTTTGCATTGTTATTATTGCATTCTCAATCCCATCTCTGGAGATAATGTCAACACCTGCGGGCATTACAATCGTCACTTTAGTCTCTGGCTCTCCAAGGAACCAGATGTTGTTGCCCAGATTCAGGAGAGAATCGTCAAAGGAATAGATTACATTGTAACAGTTGATGATATGAGTACTTTCATTTGTCTTTCCAAGTGTTTCACAGCAGATTGAAGAATCGACATCCAACACATGTATCGCCTCGGCAGAGTTGTTGATGTTTACATCCATATTTTTCATAATGGAACTATTGATCAATTTCCTCATTTCAACATCGGTTTTTAGCAGTTCCCAAGCATTGACAAAACTATCATTGTTTCCCAGTTCTGCATCAATGTGGGTTTTGAAAAAAATTGCATTTGAACCTTCATACTCTTCGTTGTAGTTCCACACCATCCCGTGCTCCCCAACCGTGATAATGTTCTCCCAGACATATCCTGCACCTGCAACATCTGGAAGGATGAAAAATGATAAAAGCACCATCCAGATTATACACGCATATCTCAAAGCTTCATTCCACCTCAATGTTACCTATTTTGTGATGACTTCACATCCATCATCTGTGACAATAACAGTATGTTCTGCCTGTGAAACAAGTCCGCCTGCAACTTCCTTCAATACCGGATATGACGTAACTACACCTGCCCGCTCAAGCTGAAGTAGCATGAAATCGAGTCTTTCAGATGAAAGCCATCTCTTCGCAAACGGCAGCGTCTTATACTGTTCAAGTTCTTTAATAAGTTTCCTTGCAGCAGGCAGGCGCACCGGACGAGACCCAACTACATGGTATATCTCTGCCCATGAACCATCTGCGATCTTTCCGGCACCATCTGTTGCAAATGGCTCGATTGCAATCACTTCGCCTTCCTCAAGAACAACGCCGTGTTCTATGTGCCTGTTTGGAATGGTCGGAGATGCATGTGTGATGTACCGTGCAAGGCCGTGCCCTGTGAGATTCATGACTGTCTTGAAGCCATGCCCTGTAATCGTATTCTCAATAACAGCCCCAATCTCTGCTGTGTTGACCCCACATTTAATCACATCAATTGCCGCCGCGAGAGCATCTTCAGATGCCTTTACAAGATCCGGATTTCCCGAAAGGTCAACGGTGATGGCAGAATCTGCAATATAACCATCGATGTGAACTCCAAGGTCAATTTTTACCATATCTTTCCCGAATACGGATTCATCGTCATGCGATGGAGTTGCATGTGCAGCCTCATCATTTCTTGATATATTGCATGGAAAAGCAGGTTGTCCGCCCAGTTCAACGCTCCTCTTCTCAACGAACTCCGCAACCTCCAGAAGGCTTGCGCCAACAAGTACCTTGTCTTTTGCCTCACTTCTCACCTTTGAAAGGATTTCTCCGGCTTTTATATATTTTTGAATGATCTCTTCGATTTCCTGAACTTTTTCGTTCATGAGCTACCTCTTGCTAAAATTTATGCTTAGACGGTATACCAGACCTTATAATACAAAGTTTTTTCCAAATTTTGTCAGGTTTACATGTCCATCATCGGTCACTAGAACCATGTCCTCAATGCGTATCCCTCCAATATCGGGATAATACAGTCCGGGTTCTACAGTTATGACATTTCCTTTTTCTAGGACATTATCATTGTCCCCCACCCCTGGAAGTTCGTGAATATCCAACCCGACACCATGACCTGTGGAATGAATAAATCCGACCTTTGAATCGTCTCGAATTGTCTCATACCCCCTTAATTCAAAAACATCGCAGACAGCATTGTGCACTTCTCTGCATTCAACACCCGCTTTGATATGTTCTAAACCCACATTCTGTGCCGTCAGCACTGCATCGTACATGTCCGCCAGCTCATCTGAAGGCTCCCCTTTTAGTACAGTACGGGTCATGTCTGCATAATACCTGTTTTTTTTACTTCGCGGAAATATGTCGATAACTATCGGTTCTTTGGCTTTTAATACGCCCTCACCCGTCCAGTGAGGATTCGATGATCTCTTGCCGCAAGCAACAATGGTATCCTCTGCCTCGCATCCGAAATCAAGGAGCTTATGATCGATAGCTTCACGAATTAACTCAGATGTCAACGCATAGCCTCTGTGATACAGCACCCCATCCTGCACGATTGCATTTGAGATAATCTCAACGGCGGACCTCATGGCATGTTCGCATGCGTTCTGTACATATTCGATCTTTTCGATCTCTGACTTGTCCTTCCTCGTACGCATCTCATTGAAAGGGCTCTTTATGGGCAATACTGAAAAACCTTCTTCTTTTAAGGACTGTGCAGTAAAGAGCGGAAAAAAACGTGGGACGGATATCCTTTTCACACCTTCCTGCTGTAGGAGTTCTGCCAAACAGTCACTGTATGCAATTGCTGGATCGCCTCTTGCCTTGATTTTTGACCTGTAATCATAATCCTGCGTGGTACGAATGTCTGATATGCGTGATTCAATTTCAGCACGCCCACGTTCCATTTCTGAAACTAGGAGTATCTCCTTTGTATTTTTAGTCTGGAGATAGGTAAATGAGTCCGATGCGAAAAAATGTGTTGAATAATACATGTCTGAGTCATGCGAATCGCCTGCCATCAGAAAAGCATCAGTTTTATTCTTGAGAAGCTTTTCGGTGATATCGAATGATTTGCTTGTCTGTTCCATATATCTCATGATTTGTTTTTACTAGTACATAAGCTCTACACAAATCTGCTGATTTAGACAGCAAAAATCAAGGTCTTCCACATAGATATTATATTTTAATATTATAATATATTTGGATTTGTTTCCTTAGAGATTTTTTAATTGCCTATTTTCTTTCTCTCTAAAAAAACGTGTGAAAGCAGATTCAAGATTGATAAGTGAGTTTATTATTGATTGCGAGTTTACTTCTTTTAACCATTCGTTAGTCGCTTTCGAGTCATGAACTAACATTTCTTGCAAATTGAACATGGATAGATACTTTTTTCCATTTCATAGGCTCTTATTTTGTTTTCTAAAGCCCAATTATAGGTAAACCTACACGCATCGATATGTTTCATAAAAAGCTCTTGTTGCTCTTTGTTGGAATATAAACGATATTTGTAGGCTTTAAGCATTAGTAGACATCATATATTAACAGTACATATATTTTTTGTATTAAATAGAGAACATACTAATGCTGTGTTGGGATATTACGCCTCTCATCCCCCATCTTACGAAAGGGGACTTCTCGGCTTAAAAGTTAA
>JAFGOO010000187.1 GCA_016926455.1 Methanosarcinaceae archaeon
AGGCTCAAAGAATAGGGCAAGGGCTAGACTTGCAGTATCAAAACTTCATGAGAAAATAAGCAACCAGAGAAATGATTTCCTGCACAAAACCACTTTTAAAATCATAAGCGAGAACCAAGCAGTTGTAGTAGAATCTCTCAACATATCAGGTATGCTTAAAAACCATTGTCTTGCACAATCAATAAGTGATGTTTCATGGAGTATGTTCTTCAATCAATTAGAATATAAAGCCTATTGGCACGGAAAAACCTTATTAAAAATAGGTCAATTCAAGCCATCGACTAAAATCTGCAATATCTGCGGATTTCATAATAAAGAATTGACTTTGAAAGATCGAGATTGGCGTTGTTCTGAATGCAATACAGAACACGATAGGGATATCAATGCTGCAATCAGCATCAAGAAGTTTGCACTCCAAAATCAAAATCTAATAATCATTTGACACTTTCGGAACTAGGGGGAAGGGCTTGTGAACGATAGTTCAAAGAATGAAGCAAGAAGCTCCATGCGTAAGCGTGGAGTAGTTCACGGGGTTCATTTATGGATGAGCAATTAGAAAAGCGTTTCTGGGAAATAGACCTTATGCGGGGCCTTGCAATACTCATGATGGTGTTTTTTCATCTGCTTTACGATCTCAATTATTTTGGTGTATATAATTTTGATGTCAACTCGGGTCTCTTTATGTACGTTGGACGTTCATCAGCAGTCCTTTTTATATTTCTTTCAGGGATTTCGCTGAGCTTGAGTTATTCAAGAAATTTAAAAATACAGAACATTAGACAAAAACTGTATCTGAAGTACCTCAAAAGGGGTTGCAGAATATTTTCATGGGGGATGTTGATAACCTTAATAACATGGCTATTTTTAGGGGAAGGAGTTATTTTGTTTGGCATACTCCATTTTATCGGGGTTTCGATTATCCTTGCATACCCGTTTTTACGATTCCGTTATATCAATAGCCTCTTTGCAGGTGTGTTTATCATACTGATAGGGCTGTATTTGAGGAACCTTACTTTTGGCAGTCCATGGATGCTTTGGCTGGGACTCAAGCCACATGATTTCTATACTCTGGACTATTTCCCGGTCTTTCCTTGGCTAGGAGTAAACTTAATCGGAGTCTCCACTGGAAATATCCTTTACCCTAGCTACACTAGAAAATTTAATATCCAAGATGTATCCAGCTATCTGCCCGTACGATTAGGCTGTATGCTTGGGAAAAAATCGTTGTTCATATATTTGACCCATCAGCCCATTCTGATTGGTTTGTTGTATATACTGGATTTTTCATATCTTCGGATTTTGTGGCAATGATTATTCTTTCCTATTTATGGGTGGAAAAAGACAACTTTCAACGTTGCACACCATCTTTCGACTTCATAAAATCACTATCTTTTAAAATATAAATTAAAGCAGATGCTCAGCAATATTTTCGGAAATGACCCGCTCGCAGTATTTACATCTAAGCAGAATCCTATCCTTTTCAGAAGTGACATCGAATTTCGAATTTACAGGCTCCATGGTGTTCGAGATACAGTTTGGGTTCATGCAGCGTACAACACCCTCGATGTATTCCGGGATATGGACTTTTTTTTTCTGCAAGACCTTAAAGTTTCGTATGATGTTTATGGTTGCATTGGGCGCTATAAGTGATATTCTGTCAACCTCCCGGACATTCAATTCCCGACCCTCTATTTTTACCACATCTTTTTTTCCATGGGCACCGGCTGCGTTCATGACAACACTTACAACGCCTTCAGATGACCCCGGAATTTCCAGTATCTTCAGGACGTTAAGAGCCTGACCTGCTGAGATGTGGTCAATGACAGTACCGTTCTCGATGGGGCGAACCCTTAGCTCATGTTTGGCCGCGGTATTTTCAGTCATTCAAGAGCCCCCAGGACCAGTGACAGAAGTGCCATTCTTACAGGTACGCCGTAGAAGGACTGCCTATAGTAGCAGGCATGCGGCGTGTAATCCACACGCGGATCAATCTCATTTATCCTCGGTAGGGGGTGCATGATCTTAAGTTGTGGTCTTGCGTTTTCCAGCAGTTCGGGAGTGATCTGCAGACTGGTTGCTACCTTATGGTATTCATCAGGGTCAGGAAAACGCTCTTTCTGGATTCTTGTGACATATAAGACATCCACATCACCTATGACTTCTTCAATTGAATCTGTCTGTTTTACCTTGATATCGAGTCTTTTGAGGTCACTTATTATTTCAGCCGGCATGCGCAGTTCTTTGGGGGACACCATTGTGATCTCAGCACCATAAAGCGAAAGTGCATAGCACAGTGAATGCACAGTCCTGCCATATTTCAAATCCCCTGCAAGGGCGATCTTTGCTCCTTCAAGATGGCTCTCTCTGCTGATGGTGTACAGGTCAAGGAATGTTTGTGTGGGATGGTGACCTGCACCGTCGCCACCGTTGATCACAGGTACTGAGGAAAACTCCGAAGCCATACGTGCTGAACCTTCTTTTGGGTGCCTTAATACGATTGCATCGGCATATCCTTCGACAACGCGGATTGTATCTGCCAGTGTCTCGCCTTTAGCAATTGAACTTGCTTCTACCGAGCCGAGATTCATGACACTCCCTCCAAGCCGTATCATTGCGGTTTCAAAAGACATACGTGTTCTTGTGCTCGGTTCAAAAAAAAGTAGCATAAGAACCTTTCCAGCAAGAAGAGTTGAAATCTCCTTTCCACGGGCAATTGGTTCTAGCTTTTCAGCGGTGTTCAGTATATGATCAATCATATCCCGAGAAAAGTCTTTCATTGAGATGATATGTTGATTCTTGAATCTCATCTGGGAAGTAAAAGAATTGCATGGGATATAATATTTGCTGAAGATTATGAAAAAAGTTGTTTTGAATATGCAATATTGGTGTTACCTGATATTTCAGGTCACGATTTCTTGATTTCTTCTAGGAAAGAAATAAATTCCTTTGCCTCGGCAACCTTCCTTTGAACTAAACGTTCATGGAAATGCCTTTCTTCTTCCCTCCTCGGCCCTTTCTCAAGCTCTTTGAGATCCATTATCGCACGCAGTAGTCCAGCAGTCTTATTAAAAATCTTTTTTGCATTTTCGGGCGTCATTTCCGCTGTTTCAAGATAAGTCGTATATTCATGTTCCTTTTTGGAAAGAAGTGTGATGTAGTGCTCGATATGCTCTTTGTCTTCATCCGATAATTCAGTTTTGTTAATCATTTCCCAGATGAACTCATGAATTTTTATCGTTTTGCCGTCAATTTCAACCTTTTCAGGTATCTTTTCCCCAACCCAGAAGACATATCTATGAAGACTTTTAAGCAATTTAGCACGTTCACTTTTAGTAATGAGTTCCATTGGCATATTACTCCACCTTTTAGCACTGCCCCAATTTAAGTATTATTATATAGATATTGTATTTATCCAGAACACCTACTGGAAAATACTATATCAGTATTCTTGTAGATGATGAAAAGGAAACACCTGCTAAAAGTCTGTTCAATTAAAAGGTAACTGTTGGTATTGATCTTGGGATCAAGGATTTTGCAGTTATTTCCGATGGCGAAAAAATTGAAAATCCAAAATACCTTGAAAACTCTATGCAACTCTTGACCGTTTTACAAAACATATCATTTTCCTACACAACCCGGAGATCATCTGTATTATAACAATATGAATAGGAGTTTTCTTCCCTCTGGCACTTACCATACCCTCCCTTATTGCAGAAAGAACGGAATCGACTGACTTTTCAGATGCCTCGATTTCCGTATAAGCCTGCCCTACCATTTGGGGAATATGGGAATCACTACCCCCCACCTGTGCCAGACTGAGCGATTCTGCTGCTTTTTTTGCTTTTTTGTTCGTATTATCACTAAGACACCGAGAGTTAAGGACCTCAACAGCATCAATGTCAAGACCCTCCACAAATCCGATTCCATGAGACGTGACCTTAAAAGGGTGTGGTATAATAACAACTCCTCCGAGCTGGCGCGCACGTTTGATGGTCTCTTCTGGTGATTTATGTGGTTCTATGTTCTGCTTGATACCTATAACAAGAATATGCCCTTTAGAAGACATAACCTCAATTCCGGGTATAACTAACAATTCAAGACCAAGTTCTTCAGCCCGGCGGGCGCATGCAATGCCTCCTTCGATTGTATCATGATCGCATACCGCAATGCCATCAAGACCCTTTTTTTCTGCATAAGCAAGTATGGAATCGATGTCTGCATTACTATCCTTCGAATAACAGGAATGAACATGAAGATCAAATCGCATGCTAGAATTGGTAGTTAGCAGGGTTTATAAATATTTGGACGCACTGGTGCTGTAGTATATTATCGATACATTCTTTTAATTTTATAGTTAAGTAGGAACAAATATTAAATCTGCTATTAAGAAATTTCAAATTTTCATGGCTTGCTTTCCAAAAATGAATATTCAAATAGTTCCAATATTATAAAAATAAGTCAAAAACCCAAGGTATTTAAATATTATTCTAGAAGTTCAGGCGAAGTTATATGACTTAAAAACCCTATGAATGTGCCTGCACAACTTCTAAAAGAGTCAATTGAGATGAGTTAAGTAGATATGAAAATTAGCGAAGTTCTGAAGTTGGAATAAATACAAGATGATCACCTAATAAATGCAATCAATAAATTGTACTTTCTTGATCTCAGAAGGATCTATATCATTATTGCTTAAAGAGCATTAAAATAATGTATGTTTAGATATATCATTATATTAATTATATCATCTATTGATTTGTGGGATATTCGTGATCGACAAGAAATTGTATATCATAAAAGATGATGGTGCACCAACTACTGGAATAATATACGGCAAAGGCAAGGATTTGATAACCGTTAGGTACATTTATGAACGTTCAGTAGGGGCAGGAACTTGATACACAACAAAAATAAACTGTTTTACTTTTTCATCTTTATATTTTCATGTACGTATTTTCTGACACCTGTAGGTGCCGTAGAGCATGGTGATGTTCTGGTAAATGGTACTGGAACATACCTGAAAACCGGAGAAAGGTGGACATTTTATCAAGGGTATGTTATAGTACTCAAAGGAGTGAATCAGGAAGGAGACCAAGCATGGCTCGAACTTTTGCTTGAAGATGATAGTGTAAAAGATATGATTCTTTCCGAGGGTGAACGTTTTATCTACAGTTACAATTCAGAAGAGATATTCAATATAACAGTGGATACGATATATTCGGGGTCTATGGGTGAACTTATTGCTCTTAAACCGGTCTATCAATATTCCAACCCTGATCTCCCTAACCCCACACCAACAGAAAATGCGGTCCCAAATGAAACCTTAAATGAATCGACTTCTGAAACTGGAACCGAGGTAGAGAATACTGCTGGATTTGCCGTAGTTTTGGGCTTTTTTAGCATCTGTGCTGCCGCATTAATGAAGATGAAACACAAGCGTTGAGTTAACTGAAAAGATTAACTAGCACCTAGAATTTAAGGTCTCCTTTGTCCATCAAAACACCTAGTTCTTCAAGGCTTAAGCGACCTTTTTTCCTGAGTTTCTCTTTTGCAACAGTATGCTGAGAATCTATCTTTTTCTCATCTTTTATGAGCTGGATATCATTCAATTTCTCAAGATGAACACTGAGTTCTTCGCGAAGCTGTGCAGTTTTCGCCTTCAATGGATCAATCTTATTACGCAGGGGTCCAAAAGTTGCATATTTATCTTTTATTTGCGAATGGCATAGATTTGCTTCTTTACGGCACTCGTCGTTGGTCTTATAAATATCAAGCATTGAAAGGTGATATTTTTGAGATTCTTGTGCAAGCGTACGTATCTGTTTATTAATTTCATCAGCATCGTTATGAATGTTCTTTGATGTTTCGTACGCTTCTAATATTTTATTGTGGACGTCATTCGCACTTGATGCAGCAGCAATACGTTCTTCAAGTTCAATCAGTCTTTCGAAAATATCAATTTCAACCTTTAAAGGAATCTCTGCATTAAGAAAACTGTCGAGTTCATCAGCATAGGTTTTTAAGAGTGACCCCAGATTCCCCCGGGAGAATTTGTTGAGATTATCACGCTCTGTTTTCAGCTGTGCAATCTCATTGACCGCTTTATTGTTCTCAGTCTGTATATTACTTCGCTTTGCTTTAAGGACTTCAATTTTATCGTTTGCAGCATCACGTTTTTCCTTTAGTTCACGTGCTTCTTGAACCAGTAGTTTTACTTTTAAGTTCAGTTCATTCCGTTTTTCTTTGAGTTCGTCGACGTTTGTGCGCTGAAGTTTCAATTCGTTGAAAATAGATTTTAGAACCCGTTCATTCTGGCTAATCTGAGTCCTAAAATCATTTATCCTGTTCTTTAACTCACGTTCGTTCATTGTTGATGGATCATTCATGAAGCCATCACCTCACTTCCATCGGTAACATTACCAGCTTCAATATTTTCCCAGTAGGTAAGTCCCTGTCTGTGGTTTTTTATTTTATTTTCAAGCAATCTATGGCGAGGTAATATTTTCTTTAGTTGGGTGTTCAATTTTATGTATTCATCATTGTATTTGTTATCGGTTCCATCAATAGAGTACAGTTCAACTGTTGAACCTAGGGCATCATTCATCCTCGATGTCGTCTGCAAAACAAGTTCTTGGGCTTCAGGGATATTCGCAGCGAGCACTGAAAGATTAGAAATAATCTCAGATACAATCTGTTTTTCTTCTTCAACAGGTATTGATGTCCTTAGTTTTACAATACCTTCATTTATCGTACGTATCGTTTTTTGGTCCAGTGCATTTGCAACCTCAAGTGAAAAAACATCCACTAAAATATTATCGACCTGATGGTAAAGCTGCTGACGTTTTTCTTTTAAGACATCTGTGCGCAATTCTATATTATCTCTATTATTCTTCGCAGCTTCAATCTGATTGCTAAGTGATTTTATGTTAGTATCAAGTTCCTCGAACTCTGCAGTGTATTCTTCCAGGAAACGCTTATGCTTCTGAATCGCACCGGCAATCAGATCCTTTTTATTAAGAATACTGATAGCAACTTTTTCATCATCCACACACATTTTACCACCGTTTTCAATTATTCATATTTTAGCATTTTCATATCCGAAACATTTGTGCGTGTGGAACACAATCAATAATCATCACACATTCTGGCTCCACGACTCCACATTTGATAGCACACTCAATAGCCCTTTTTCCAAACAGGTTTGCACTAGTTGAACCTGATAAGGCATCAATGACCTGCTCTTCTGATGCGATATTTCCTTTGTAGAATCCCTCTGAAACTTCTACAGTCATACCACTTTCTTTAAGTGTTTTACCGAGTATGTCCTTGTCACACACTGCAACTAAAACTTCTGTTCCAGATTTATACGTTTTAAGGTACATTTTTCAACTTCCTCAAACTAATCTAACATGTGAACTGTCAGGTTTTATCAGATCACCTGCACGGCTCATCTTTTTGATTGCATCCTCTGCGTGTTCCCTGTTGATATTTTCAGCTTCGGCTTCCATATATATCTCCTCAAGAGGGGCTTTACCACCAGAATGACGTTCACTAACCGTTCTGATTATGTCTTTTAAGATTTTTATTTTGTCCCGCTGGCTTTTACTCGTACCTGATGCGATTATATCCACATCAAATACTCCTGAATCAGGATCGACGCCAATCTGCTTTAAACACGAGTGTACTATTTGTGTTGTTCGGTTTGCATCTTCGAGGGTAACGGTATTGCTGAGCCTTATACGCGAACTCGCTTCTGCGAGCCTCACAAGCGCCTCAAGCTGCCGTGCAGTAACTGGAACAGGGGAATCTTTTCCTTCTCCTTTCTTTCGCAGGCCCATATAGAATTTAACGAGATGGTCGCGTGCGTCATCAGTCATGACCGGGAATATGTTTTTTCTGGCATATGCAACGTATTTTCGCAGAATATTTGGGTCAATTTCCGGCATGATGACTTCCATTTGTTTGTCAACTAACTCCTGTGTGATATTAGTGGTAGATAGGTTCAGACGCTGTTCAGAAAGCTCACCTGCAAAATGTGATTGAAGAATATGCTGTGCGATTCTCATATCGTTCTCTTCATTGGGGGTGTCAAGTAAAACAAAGATCAGGTCGAATCTGGAAATAAGTGATGGTGCCATATTGATCTGTTCGGCAATTCCCTCATACCTGTCAAAACGTCCGTATTTCGGGTTTGCAGCACCGAGGAGTGCACATCGAGACTTTAATGTGGCTATTATCCCTGCCTTTGCAACACTGATGGTCTGCTGTTCCATTGCTTCATGGAGTGCACTTTTATCTTCGTTGCGCATCTTATCCATTTCATCAACAGCAGCTACTCCCATATCTGCCATCACCAGCGCACCAGCTTCAAGGGTCCAGCGGCCGTCCCCAAGATCATCCTTCACAGCCGAGGCGGTCAAACCACTTGAAGATGCACTTTTACCAGATGCAAAAACTCCCCTTGGAGCAAGTTTTACCATGTAACGCAGCAACTGACTCTTTGCTATACCTGGGTCTCCCACTAGCAGCATGTGGATGTCTCCACGTACCCGTGAACCATCTGGAAGGTTCTTTGGAACGCCCGAAAACAGTTGCAATGCAAGTGCTTCTTTTATATCTTCGTACCCGTAAATAGACGGTGCAATTGAATCGTTGATCTTGCTATATATTCTAGGGTTGCGGCTCAACGCAAGTATTTGTTCTTCCTCTTCAGGGGATATTTCCAGTTCATCAAATTCCTTGTCCGTGTATTCGATGGAATTCGCATGTAGTACAAGGTCATAAAAAGGCGATTTTCCTTCACGGAGTGTGCGCTGATGGGAACGCAGGATCCCGTTGACGATCACACGCGCACCAGGTGAGGCGATTCCTGCCAGATCGTCCTCAACATCAATATCAAGACTCTGGGGTTGTGAACCACCTTTTAGTTTTTCGGGCGATTCCTGTACCTGAAGCTTCTGGGCATCAATGAATGTAGATTTTTCGATAACTATCTTAAAGGGACCTTTTTTGCCGCATGTTTCGTTTTCACATTCATGCGGTTCTGCAAATTTCTGACTGGTTTGCTGCAGGTATGTTACATGCTCGCACCGCATACATAAAAATGCTGCATTTGTGATCTTAGGGCGAACTTCTGTGGCTTTACGTATCATCCCTTCGATAGATATAAATGTTAAAAGATGTTTGCTTCGAAGGTCCCTGATTGATATTTTATTCGGGACTTTAATGAACCTTACATGGGCATCAGAAAGCGATTTTTCAATCGGGAGTTCAATTTGTTGAAGTGCCTGTTCTGCCGAGGGAATAACTTCATCCGGATGTTGCAGAAATTCATCTGCGAGTTGACGTTCAAAGTTTTCAAGGTCCGTAAAATCCACTGTTATGCTACGCTGGTCGGGATACTCATTTGCAAGCTGAATCAAATCGTCCCAATAGTAGCGTTTGAAAAATTCTTTAAATTTTCCGTTCCATTTTTCTTCTGTCATATTTTTTCATATATAATAATAAAATATTAAACCATATTTTGGGATATTAAACACATATTTGGATCAATATCAACCTTTCTAAACGGAAAGCTCCATTATTTTTAATATTTTCCAAGATTTCGCTGTATTTCCCTAAGAACTCCGCGTAGTGTCTGCACTTCCCGAGGAATCAGCTGTGAACGCCCGAGTATTCTTTTGAACATCAGGAGTGTCTTGTTTTTTTTATGGGTCGGGTAGCCTATGTCTTCCAGCACCTCTGCTATATGTTCGTGCAGAAGTTTCAGATCAAACTGCTCTGCAAGTGGTTTATCACCTACCCTAGCATCGCTCAATTCATAAAGTACAATGGCAGTTGCATGCGATAGGTTCATTATAGGGTATTCATTAGACGCCGGTATGCTGAGTATCATATCACAGGTTTTCAGTTCATCGTTCTTCAATCCATTGTCTTCTCGCCCGAATAGCAAGGCTACTGTTCCGCTCATTTCCTTAAGTTTATCTTTAATCTCACGCGGTTCATATGCAGGAAGACGCAGATGTTGATCCTGTTTCAGCCCAGTGATACCCGTTGCCCCAATCACGAGATTTGCATCTTCAATGGCTCCGGCAAGCGATTCTGTGACACGGGCGCTTTCAAGGACATCACGTGCATGAGATGACATTGCTCTTGCCTCTCCTTCCAGTTTGCATGGATTAACAAGTACGAGATCTGAAAAACCAAAATTTTTCATCACTCGTGCAACTGAACCCACATTTCCCTGATACAAAGGTTCGACCAGTAC
>JAFGOO010000022.1 GCA_016926455.1 Methanosarcinaceae archaeon
CTTAACCATATGAGTTGTTGCATGTTCAGAAGCCGGTCTTTTCAAACTCTCTTCGGAATAGAACCTGACATTTTCAAGAAGCAATACATCCCCATTTTTCATTGTGGATATGCTTGATCTTGCATAAGTCCCAAAAATATCATCAATGTATGTGACCTTATGATTAAGGTATTTCGACATAAGCATAGCATGTGGTTTCATAGTGGTAAAATCGTTTTTACCGGGTCTGCTCTGATGTGCAAGCAACACCACCTTTGCATCACGAAGACTTTGGATTGTAGCTACATGACTCCTAATTCTCATGTCATCAAGTATATTGCCGTACGGGTCCATGGGAGAATTCAGGTCGACCCGTACCAGAATAGTTTTGCCTTTTATATCAAAGTCATCGATTGTAAGATAATCCTTAGCAGCCAATATATCCCTCAATAATGTTCATTAGCAATCTAATTTATTACGCCTGTTGACAAACCTTCAATATTTATGTAATATTAAAGTTATATTTTTTAATATAATCCAGATGAATTGTATGATATATATAGATCGATGGTGTGATTTATAGATTAGCGAACCTTTTATAAACCTATTGCTTTAGTTAGCGAATTCAAATCTATATTTGATTCGATTAGATTTACAATCCTTTTAAGTTTCACGTCGTGCTTTATCCTTGCCCTTCCAATCAAACGCTCCATTCGTTCAATGGTACTCATTGTATCCCCGCGCACAAGGAGGACTGGAATATCCGCTTCTTCTGCAGTGCCAAGAACTGCTTCACTTGGACGCAGATTTCCTGTCAGGACCAGGCATTTAACTTTTGCCTCGATTGCAGCCAGCTGGATGTCGGACCTGTCACCACCTGTGATCACTGCGCAGTTAGGTACCCTCCTGAAGTATTTAATTGCTGAGTTAACCTCCATGGCGCCGACAAGATAATGTTCGACCAGGTCTTCAAGGTGCCCTGCTCCTGAAAGAACCTTTGCATGAAGATCCTCTACTATGCCGCATATTGGAACTGAGCGAAGAGTCGCATCTTGAGGAATGATGCCAAAGACTTTGATTCCCCGATTTTCCAAAAACGGAACCACAAGCTCCGACACATTGTCAATGTCTGAACTAGAAACATCGGTCATGATCACTCCTGCAAGCATAGCAGGATCCTGAATGATCTTATAATCAGAAAGTATACGGTCAACTGCAAACACCGAATCGTATCGTGTTATAAGCAGGATTTTGGTGCCCAGTTTTGATGCGATCTGGGGATCGGACAAACCATACATAGCACCACCCCCAATACCGCCAGTACCCTCGATGAGCACAACATCTTTGTCTTTTGAAATGGTAGAATATGCATCAATCAATGTATTATCAAGATTCTTCTCGACCTCCATAAGGGCATCACTAGTAAGCCTTTCTGTAAGAAGGATTGGAGTAATATCGTTAATCGAATCCTTCAGTTCAAGTATCTTTTGCATCTGAACCGCATCTTCATCTGCCAACACACCGTTAACGTCGATTAGGAGATTCCCGATCGGTTTCATATATCCCACTGAGTAACCTCTCTGTTTTAGTATCTTACCAAGCCCGATACAAATCGCGCTTTTTCCGGAATACTCTTCAGACGAACTTATTAATATCGATGACACAGTCAGCCTCCTTTATGGCATAGGTACCTATCAGGTCAAATAATTTAATTATTTTCATCTCAATATTCATCATTTCTATTCTTCCTTTAAAGTTAGTCTGATATCCATTGCAACGCACCCCTGGCCTTCAGGCAAAACCATGAGCGGATTAATCTCAAATTCAAGTATCTGCGGGAAATCAACTACCATCTGGGATACCTTGATAAGAGTAGCAATCACTGAATCTATATCTGAAGATTCCTCTCCCCGGACACCGGTAAGCAGGGGATATGTTTTGATGGATGTTATCATATGTTTTGCATCGTCAATGTTGATGGGTGCCACAGAAAAGGACACGTCTTTTAAGAATTCTACATATGTTCCTCCCAGCCCAAACATTAGTAGAGGTCCGAATTGCACGTCTCGGTTCATGCCTATGATAACTTCTTTTCCCCTCGTAATCATTTTCTGAATCTGCACACCGGAAATACGTGCATGTGGCATATAACGTCTTATATTTACCATCATGGTATCGTACGCTCTCTCAACATCTCCGGCATTCAGCAGGTTTAATCGAATGCCTCCTACATCAGATTTGTGTGATATGTCGGGAGATAGTATTTTCATTACTACAGGGTATCCGATTTCCTCACATGCTGCAACGGTTTCTGAAAGTGTTTTTGTATTTATTGTGGCAACTGTAGGGATGTTGTATGCATTGAGTATATCAAAGGACTCAAGACCAAGCGTGCGCATCTTCTGCTTTGTTGCGTTTTCAAAAAGCAATTCAGCGATTTTCTTATCTGCTTCAATTACAGGTGGTGGTTTGTATACCAGTTTTCTTATCTCGGAATAGGAATAGAGCGCTCGCATGCTATCAACTGCACGTTCAGGGAACGGATAATTTGGGATATGGTGATCGTTGAGTATCCGTTCTCCAGCAGCAACTCGTGTTCCACCTACAAAACTACAGAGTATCGGTTTTGTGGATAATTTCACCTTTTCAACAACGATTTTGGCAATCTCATCTATGGAGGTCACCGCTTGTGGAGAGGTCAATAGTATGATCCCGTCGACGTTTGAGTCATCGAGTACGGTCTCCAGTGCATAACCATAAATCTGTGCACTTGCATCGCCAAGGACGTCCACAGGATTATAGAAATTTGCTGCGGGAGGAAGGCGTTTACGAAGGCGTATTATTGTGGATTTGTCAAAGGATGAGAGGGATAAACCATTTTCATAACATGAATCCGCTGCTAGAATACCAAGGCCACCTGCGTTTGTTATTATTGCGATACGGTTCCCCCTAGGAATTGGCTGGCTGGAAAATGCACGGCTGTAGTCCAACATCTCTTCCACAGAATCAGCGCGTATGACACCACTCTGCCGGAACGCAGCGTTGTAGGCTTCATCCGAACCTGCCAGAGTACCTGTATGGGATGACACAGCCCTTGAACCCACCGCGGTCCTACCGGACTTGACCATGATTATTGGCTTGTGCTTAGAAACTCTGCGCGCAGTTTCAATGAATTCCTGACCGTTTTTGACACCTTCAAGGTAGGCAACAATAACGGCTGTAGCGTCATCATCTGCGAATACCTGAAGAAAATCATTCTCTGCGAGATCTGCTTTGTTGCCAAGGCTTACAAATTTTGAAAAACCCACGGACTTCGCGTCTGCCCAATCAAGTGTGGCTGTACAGATTGCACCTGACTGCGACATAAGTGCTATATTTCCCTTGTGTGCCATTGATGCCGCAAAGGAAGCATTCAGGTTCGAGGTCGTATCGATAATACCAAGACAATTCGGACCAACCATTCTGATACCATATTTTTTTGCAACCTCTACAACTATACGTTCAAGTTTTGCTCCTTCAGCACCTGATTCCTTAAATCCTGCCGAGATTACCACAACATTCTTGACACCAGCAAGTCCACAATCCTTCAAAACATTCGGGATAAAATGGGCAGGCACCACTATCACTGCAAGGTCTATTCCAGTGTAAGATGGCAAATCCCGGATAGAAGGGTAGCATGGAAGACCCA
Organism: Methanosarcinaceae archaeon; assembly: GCA_016926455.1. GTDB lineage: Archaea > Halobacteriota > Methanosarcinia > Methanosarcinales > Methanosarcinaceae > JAFGQV01. The sequence continues at coordinate 3,668 of JAFGOO010000022.1, forward strand.
GAATTTCATCTGCATTTGGGTTTATGGGTATGATCTGCCCTTTGAAATCATTAAGCAAGTTTTCGACTACTGCCCGCCCGACCTTTCCTTCAGTTCGCGAGGCACCAATTATAGCGATCATATCTGGGTTGAACATTTCCTCAAGCATATTATCCTGATGCCCCTCTCATATTTATTAAATGATAGGATAATAGGTGAACACCACACTATAAATAGGCTGGCTTCCTGCTTCAAAGAACACCCACTGTTTTCTCCACGGCTTTTAAATCGGGAAGTCTCTGCCCTACTGTGTTTCATTCATAACTTAGTCTGAGCTTTACATTTACTGATATAGAATGGTGTTCGTTATAAGACCTGACGGGTAACAACGATATATATGGTTTTATATGATATATATGTTAATAACAGAAATTTGACGTAATTCATCTCCCGTTTGAAAACGCTGGTATTCCTATTCCACAGGTGATTTAGGATTGATTAATGGCTTTCACCTTTTCAAAGGTGAAATACAGCCCATCAACTTACTCAGAAACATTAATGATACATTAATATCTATATGGATGTGATATTTTGAGATTTGGGGCTACAATTTCTTCTTAAAATCGACAGATTTCTATCATTTAAGTAATGGGAGTGTCCACGGAAGAGAATAGTTGTATCAGATGGATATTCATTTTGTCTTCATTGGAGTGAACAGGCAAATATTATATATGGAATCCAAAAACTAATATTCGGATAATTCATATTGGAAGTGGTGATCTTTATGAGAATATTAGGGATATCAGGTAGTCCGGTTGCAGGTGGGAACAACGAAAAGATGATTAATGCAGCATTAAATGTTGCAACTAAAAGAGGCTTTGATACCGAGAGTATCTTCCTTTCATCAACAGGGATTGCACCGTGTAACGCATGCGAAGCATGTGGTAGTGGTGAGAAGTGTTCGATTAGGGATGACATGGATTATGTTTACCCAAAATTAACCGATGCCAATGCCATCATTGTTTCATCACCTGTTTATTTCGGGAGCGTGACCGCACAGCTCAAGGCGTTGTTTGATAGGAGCGTGTTGCTCAGGCGGCAGGGGTTCGCAATGAAAAACAAAGTAGGAGCAGCCATGTCCATCGGAGGTTCTCGCAACGGGGGACAGGAAAAGACCATCCAGACCATCCATGATTGGATGCACATACATGGAATGATTGTTGTGGGGGATGGGTCGCACTTTGGCGGTATTGTGCAAAAACCCATGGATACGGATGACGAGGGAATGCAGACTGTCAGGGATATGATTGGAAATCTTTGTGATGTTCTTGATTTAATGAGGTAGTTTGTGCTGACAGCGAGAAAGCTCGCATCTCCTTTTTTACGACTAATTGGGTGCAGGGGTAGAGAAAGCCCATGTTCTATATATACGGAATGAATCATACCCGTTCTTTTAGAAAATTCAAAATATTATATATCTGTCATAAATATACTGTATGAAGAACTAAAATGCATACTTAGCAACAAAAAGCATTCTAAATCATTCCGATACTCATTATACAGTTGGTTTTTCTATCAGCTACCAACGATTATAGGATATAAGTCTAAGTTGCTTGGAGTACCTATTGCTTACATCGATCCAAAATACACTTTCCAAACATGTAGTAGATTCGGTCATATAGGGAACAGGAATGGTAAAAACGTTGAGTGTCCTGATTGCGGACACGTTGAACATGGAGATGTTAATGCAGCTTTCAATATCCCATTATCTCCAAACATAGTTCGATTCAGTACAGAAAGTGATCTGCTGAAAGGAAACACTGATATTCCTAAAGTGACCATGACTTGAAAGCAGCTAGCCATAGAAAACCACGACGGTCGTGGGAGTACGTCAGAAACTAATATTTTACGGGTTTGCGGAGTGCAACGAATGCACGAATCACGTAATAAATCTCATTTCATTCATTTTTATCAACTCAAAAAAGTATATCTATAATGTGCTAATTAACGTAGTCTCGTATTATTTTTAATTCGAGATGACCATATTTGCAGGATAAAACCCTATACAAGAGAATATTAGATCAGATCCATCGCTGGATAACTAACGAATCCACCATCTCAAATTCTCTAGCAGTCCTTATTGGAATATCAACAGGTTTTGTAATCGTCATATATGACCGTTTACTGGAAGCTAGTAACCATATTTTCTTCGGGTCCGTAGCTGGTCATCCTCATTACTATATGATATTCCTGCCAGCATTTGGAGGTCTACTAGTGGGGATAATAACCTACATTTTTGTAAAAAAAAAGCGCTGCGACGTCGAAGAAGTCATTGAGGCAAGTGCGCTCCACGGTGGCAAGCTGCGAGTCAAAAAAGCTTTTCTAGAAGTACTTCTTTCAATCATCTCTATTGGCTCCGGTGGTTCAGTGGGCAAGGAAGTCCCTGGAGTCCTTGCAGGTGCTGGCATAGGCTCTGCTATTGCACAGACATTTAAGATATCAGGGAATCGGCTGAAGGTTCTTCTTGGCTGCGGTGCATCAGGTGGGATTGCAGCGGCTTTCAATGCTCCTCTTGCAGGTGTTGTCTTTGTAGTAGAGGTGATTTTCGGTGAATTGGAAACAAAGACCTTCATTCCAATTGTCATCTCATCCGTTTTTGCAACCTTGGTATCGAATTTCATCTTTGGGATCAAACCGATCGAGATCAACTACGGACTTGTCAGCCCTTTCAATGAATCGCTACTTTATCTGGCCCTTGGGATTCTTGCTGGAATCGTTTCTGTATCGATAATCCGTTTTCTGTACTTGTTGCATGATATTTTTGAACGAATCCCAGTCCATTCTGTTCTCAAACCCGCATTGGGTGGGCTTGGTGTAGGTATCATTGGATTCTTATACCCCCAGATATTTGGCATGGGGTATGACGTGATCTCGGAGGTACTAACAAACAAGTTAACACTCAACTTGATGCTGGTGTTGCTGCTGCTTAAGATCATCGCATTTTCCCTTACTCTTGGTTCTGGTGGGGCAGGTGGTTCCATTGTTCCTTCCCTTTTCATAGGCGCAATGCTAGGAGGTGCCTTTGGCACGGTTGTACACACCTTTCTGCCTATTGTCACATCAGAACCCGGAGCATATGCACTGGTTGGGATGGGTGCGGTGTTCACTGGTACTGCCCGGGCACCTCTGACAGCGATATTGATTCTCTTTGAAGTCACAATGGATTACAACCTAATACTGCCGCTTATGCTGGCATGCGTGATCAGCAATGTTGTATCTAGTTCGCTGCATCCACAGTCCATTTTCACGGAAGGATTGAAGCGCCGTGGGTTTACTATCAGTAAAGGACACGAGGTGGATATCATGGAATCCATGTTCGTAAGGGATGTCATGGAAAGTAACGTGCAGACAATTTCAGAAAACGAAAGTACCGGTGCGCTGGTTTTGCTTACACAAACAAGTCGACATGCGGGATTTCCTGTTCTTGATGCAGATAACAGGCTCGTCGGTATCGTTACTCTTCAGGACATGCGGGATAAGGTAAAATACGGGGAACTTGAACGGAAGGTGGGAGATATTGCTAGCAGGGATCCTATTGTGGCCTACCCTGACGAATCACTGGACATTGTTCTAAAACGCTTTGCTTTACGTGATATAGGTCGTCTGCCAGTTGTATCAAGGATGGACGAAAAAAAACTTGTGGGGGTAATCACACGTAGTGATATTGTTAAGTCATACAACAAGAAGGTTGTCAGCAAGGTCCATGAGAAAATGGAGGCAGAATAAAGGAACTTGTCTGCCTGTTATTCCGCATTCGTTGCAAAATTTGGTACCTATTTCGGTTGATATGGTGTTTTTGTTGAAGGCAAATTCCGCCATGACTCATAGGTAAGCCGATTATCCATTGGATTCTTGAACTTGTAGTAACTCATAACTGGATCCGCAACGATTAGTATTCTTGTAGATGATGAAAAGGAAAACACCTTCTAAAAGCCTGATCAATGAAAAGGGAACTGTTGGTATTGATGTTGGAATCAAGGATTTTGCAGTTCTTTCCAGTGGCGAAAAAAAATCTAAAATTCAAAATACCTTGGAAATTCTATGCAACGCTTGACCATTTTACGTATTGATCAATTTGAACTACCGATCAAGATATGTAACGTGTACGGATTTCACAATAAAGACCTGACACTTGCAGATAGAAAATGGGATTGTCCTGATTGTAATACAAAACATGATGGGGATATCAATGCCTCTATTAATATCAAGAAGTTTGCTTTAGATAATCAGAACTTAATTGGTATTTGACACCTTCGGAAAGAAGAGATGATCCTGTTGACTTGTGAACAATGGTTCAAAGAATGAAGTATGAAGCCACACTATTTATAGGGTGGTAGTTCACCAGAGAACAAATCTTTATTTTAAGGGGGAGTTGGTGGAATTGAAAGACAGAAAGGTTATTGCATTTATTGCTACAACAATCTTTATCTTATTGGCAATCACTTCTTTGTGGGTATACTTTGTTTCAAACCGGATGAGCAATCTACCATCAGTTGATCTTCAAACAGATGAGAGGGACAATTTTTCGGGCGAGTTGCTCCTTGCCACATCTGTAGCTAAAGGACTTGATATTCCATGGTCAGTTGATTTCCTGCCGGATGGCAGTATTATTTTTACGGAAAGACCAGGCAGATTGAAACTGATTACTGCAGGAGAGGGAATGGAACCAGAAACCCTGCTGTTAATAAATGAGGTGGAACATGTTGGAGAAGGGGGGTTGCTAGGTATTGCACTGCATCCGGATTTTGATAGCAACGGTTTCGTTTATGTATATTATACCTATAGAAAGGATGGTGACCTCTCCAACAAGGTAGTCAGATTCACAAAAAAGGATAAGAGTCTGGTTGAGCCTTTAACTATCGTCGATGGTATTCCGGGTTCTTCGATTCATAACGGTGGGAGAATAAAATTCGGACCCGATAGTCTCCTGTATATTACCACCGGGGACGCTGCCATCAACAGTCTTGCCCAGGACACGAACTCCCTTGCAGGCAAGATACTGCGCTTAAACGATGATGGGACGATTCCCGAACTCAATCCTTTTCCAGACTCACCTGTCTATTCTTATGGTCACCGAAATCCTCAGGGACTTGCGTGGGATAATAAGGGACGGCTGTTTGCTACAGAACATGGTTCCAGTGCAAGGGACGAGGTGAACATCATCGAGGCAGGGAAGAACTACGGCTGGCCGACGATTCGTGGTGAAGAGACTGTTATTGGACTTGAAAGTCCACTAATACAAAGTGGAGATGATACGTGGGCTCCATCAGGTGTCTCCTATTTGGATGGTTCATTATACTTTGGGGGGCTGCGGGAGCAGAGCCTCTATGAGGTTCCATTGGATGAGAAAACTATAACCATCAACCAACATTTACAGAGGAACTTTGGCAGGATTCGAGATGTGGTGGTTGGACCGGATAGTTTCCTGTACATTCTCACGAACAACCGGGACGGCAGGGGAATCCCATCTGCAGAAGATGATCAAATTATCAGGATTAATCCTGAAAAACTGTAATAAACTGTACCATTCAACAAAAAATACTATTCAGCAATGCGTCCAAGGAAATAACCAGGTGTTGTATCAGTGATCTCTACTCTATACCACTGACCAAGAGACAGTTTGCATTCGGGTATCACCACCGGCTTGTAGGAAGCAGTACGCGCCATTACCCCATTAACCTTCGCTTTTTTTGAGACAAACACTTTGCCTTGCCAGCCGACTGTATGTTTTTTGGATTCGAGTTTTACGGTCTCACAAACTCTATGAAGTTCATTGGAACGTTTCACAATAATCCTTGAGTCGATATTGCGGTATTCAAGAGCTTTCGTGTGTGGACGTGGAGTATAGCGTGAAATGTTAACCTTGTCAGGTTTGTATTTTTTGACCCATTCAACACTTTTATTAAAATCACTTTTTTTCTCCCCGGGAAAACCCACTATGACGTCTGTGAACAGCGTAAGATCTGGAAAGGCGGTTCTTAATCTTAAAATAATATCATCCACATCAGACATCGAATAAAAACGGTTCATCCACTTTAAAACATCTTCTGATGCTGATTGTATCGGAAGGTGCAGCAGTTTGTAGATTTTGTCGTTCTCGAATGCCTTGATAAGGTCATCAAGGATCGGTAGAATAGAAAACGGGTTTATCATACCAACCCGTACAATGAAGTTACCCGGGATGGAGGTTACCATTTCCAGCAGTTCCGGCAGTCTAATTCCTATGTCCATTCCGTACTGCCCGTTATCCTGTGATGTCAACCATATCTCACCACAGCCTTCTGAAACAGCGGTTCGGATGTCCTCAACGATCAAATCCGGATCAAATGAGATTAGCTGACCACGTGCTGCCCTTACAATACAGTAAGCACACCCATAATTGCATCCCTGTGATATCTGGCATATATGGATATTTGGATTAAAGCGAATCCTGGTGGTATTCAAAAAGCCGCTGGGTTTGGATGTGATAATCTCAAAATTCTTTTTGGTGCCAGGAATTTCTTCTCTACTATAATTTTCAATGGATTCCAGTATCTTGCCAATACTTGAGATTGAATTGACGCCAAGGATATGTGCATCAGGGTTGCTTTGCAGGATGTCGCCCAGTTGGACCTGGGGCATGCAGCCTGCAACAACCACTTCTATTCCGTCTGTTCCCAGCCTGTGAATCTCGTGCAGTATCTTCTGTTCTGTGGCGGCTTTCACTGTACAGGTATTTAGAACCACAACCTCGGCATGTTGTCTATCTACCAATTCATGTCCCATCTTCCAGATTGTTCCCATCATGGTCTCTGATGAGGCTTGATTGGCAGAGCAGCCGTAGGTAGCAACGTGTACTTTCATCTTGTGGGATAATATATATCAGGTCTTATATGTTTTTTGGACACACAGTGCTATTTATTCAGGCTACGTCATCAGAATTATAGGTAAATGGGAGTCTTCTCTTTGTCGCAAATGTATATAGTATCCGTTAACTGTACAACACCAGAACTTCCCATTGAGATACTGTGTATCCTCGCATCCCCTCCACCAAAGAGATTTGCTTCTCTTAAAAGCTGACCCGGAGTTATGCCTGTAGCCGAAAAGATCACATCTTTTCCAGGCGCCAGCTTATTGATGTCAAGGACATCGTTCATGTTATTCTCTTTGATACCCATTGTTCTTAGCCTTGGAATCATTTCTTTCATCTCTCTGGCGATTATCTCTTTAGATTCACCGTTCGCTACTGTTGGAAGCACAAGCCTTGCTAGTATATTTCCACCCAGTATCTTAACTGCAGCTGCAGTCAGCACAGCCTCCCCTGAACCACCGGTTCCCATGACGACATGTACCCCTGAACCGCGGATGGAGGTCGCAATACCAGGCATCAGGTCGCCGTCCGTTATAAGCTTCACCCTTGCGCCAGCTTCACGAATTTCTTTGATCTTCTGTTGGTGTCTGGTCCTGTCCAGTATCACAACTATTATTTCATCGATGCTCCTTCTAAGTGCTTTTGACACTATCTGAAGGTTGTTTGCAACTGGTGCATCGAGATCGATTTTTTCACTAGGATTATTTTTCTCATAGCGTACTACATCCGGACCCACAACAATCTTGTCCATATATATATCCGGTCCGTTAAATAGTCCACCGGGTTCGGACATGGCCATTACAGAAATTGCGCCCGGGACACCATCGGATGCTAGGTTTGTACCCTCAAGCGGGTCAACGGCAATATCCACCAAGATATCACCTTTTCCTGTGCCGAGCTCTTCGCCGATGTACAGCATGGGTGCTTCATCACGCTCTCCTTCCCCAATCTTGATTACACCTTTCATATCAAGGGAGTTTAGCATCCTGCGCATTGCCTCCACAGCAACATGGTCTGCAAACATCTTGTCCCCCCTTCCCATCTGATAGGCTGCAGCAATGGCTGCGGCTTCTGTTATGTGCACAAGCCTTGGGAGGAGTGCGCGTTCGATAGGTCCGGCACTATTCATCATCTTTTCAGCAGTTTTTGGATGGGGCATTGTTTTTATCTCCTTTTTTGTATATACCAATTCATTTGGAATGTATTAATGATTTCTGTATCGGTTTCTCTATAGGACTTGTCTGGACACGGTTTCTATAGAAGTTGTATGCCTATTTCAACACATCAACCAGCGCCACGCGCTCAATTACAAGCTCTGGGATCTTGTCCTCTCCTACAGCTTCTACTTCAGGTTTTGTGATATTAAAGTGTGAGAAGATCGACTCTCGCTTGAAGGGTGAATAGTCAAGCAGCGGCTTTTCATAGACAAGTTTCTTGAGTTCCTCGGTTGCTTTTGATACCGACTTCGGCTTGCCAGCAATCACGAAAGCAGCATTATTATCACCTTTATGGAGCCCAATGGACATCGCCTTGCCTATCTGGCGCTTCCCAGCAGCATATCGCATGATCTCAATACCGAGGTCATTTGCTATGTTCGTGTGCTTCTCCATTGCAAGTAGTGCCTTTTTAATGGCAAACTGGATATGAGCCTCTCCTGCGATTTTGTCTGCATCAAGCCCCTGGATCGTCACCCTGTTTGCAAGCGCTATACCAGCTAGGATTTTTAAAAATGCAGGCAGGTTCTCAATGTATACTGAACCTGTAAGTATCTGTACTTTCATAAAACCTGAAACACAGTCAATTTCAATAAGAATGACGGTTGAAAAATGGAATCCATTAAGGAAATCAAATATATTTGCTACAGTCAACCGGAACAATATTCAACTGTTGGCATTGTTTTGCTTCACTGTGTAATAATTACGAAAACCGACTGGCTTCCACTTCATTTTATATAACTTCAGAGACTCTGAATTTAGGTCATCTCCGTCATTGACCAGATTTACTCTCTCAGGTATATGTCTGTAAAAACAGTGATCTATGAACTCAGACAAACCCCTGTACCTGTAATCGGTTTTCCTGATTATGCAGATGGCTTCGTCGGGTTGCAGGAGTCCTCCTATGCTGAATCCGACCAGTTTTCCATCCACCCGGACTACAATACCAAACATATCTGGGAAGAGGCAAAGATTCTGGAACATCTGGGCAATATGCTCGTCCATTACAGCGCCATTACACTGCTTTTTGTCCTTCCAGCCATTGAAAAGGCGGTCGCATTCTTCATAGTCTTCCGAGGAATATGAAGACACAGTGTAGTTGTTGTTTTTTTGAAAATTATTGATATGGTTTCTGATCTCACTGAACTTTTTACCGCCCAGTGCGAGTTGTTCTTTTTTGTCGTAAATATAGTCCCAGCAGTCCAGTTTAAAGGTATATTGATCTGGGTCTAGCTTCTGTATGAAGGAACCAGTACAATTTAGGATAGCTCCGTCGGTGCTTCTGTTCAGCTCTTTGAGGTAGTTGAATATGTTTTCAAGTGTTCCGTTGGAATAGTTTCCTAATGGCGGAATCAGCAGGTCCCATGTGCCGTTTTCTTTTAACATGAGTACAGTTGCCCCATCGATTATGTCGATGTATACAGAATTGTTGCTCAAAAGCACGGGAAAATAATATACCCACAGTTTTTCAGGGAGTAATTGCAACATCGGCTGAATGATATCTTTTTCCTGCAATGTTAATTTTTCCAATGCTACACCCCCAGTGTTGTAATTGCTTTTCCATGCGGTACGCGTCATCAAAACCATAGTAGTTTTTTCTAATATCTGTCACGCAATAACCAGCCCTCTTGTATAATTTAAATGCTTTACTGCCACATCTTACCTGCAAGCGGACCACTCTAATACCACACAACAGTGCATAATTTTCTGCTTTCTTAAGTAATTTCGTGCCGATACCCTTACCCCTATATTCCTCAAGGACTGCTATGGAATGAATATGAGTAGCCCGATTTCCAGTGATCAGGCAGACGTATCCTACAATCTGTCCATCATGTATTGCTGTGAATATTGTTGTGTGGCAGTTTGCAAGTAATACTTCGAAAGATCTTGAATCAATCGGATAGTCAGTTTCTCCAAAGGACTGGTTTTCTATCTGGACCAGCCGAGATATGTCTGACTCTTTTCCTTTGCGAATCCGAACTCCAAAATAATTATTTTCGTTTTTGGAGCCAAGATTTTTGTCATCATCTTCGTAACTCTGTGAATCGGTTGACCTAAACTCACCCTCACGAAATTAAATGATTAAAAAAAGTATATTCATTTAAAGGTTTTGTCGTATAATTCACCAGATTTTGTGGAATTGTTATTTGAGTGTATTGTATCTTCAAGTAGATAAAGTTCTCGCTCATGATGCCGTTCTCTGAATTATTAATGATGATATGTGCGAGATGATTAATTCTGTTTTCAGATTTGATTTTTTATCGCGCTGGAGTAAGAAGACTACCTTTTTTAACTTTTAAGCCGAGAAGTCCCCTTTCGTAAGATGGGGGATGAGAGGCTTAATATCCCAACACAACATTAGTATGTTTTCTATTTTATACAAAAAAATATATGTTGTTAAAACATAATGTCTACTAATGCTTAAAGCCTACAAATACCGTTTATATCCCAACAAAGAGCAACAAGAGCTTTTTATGAAAC
>JAFGOO010000023.1 GCA_016926455.1 Methanosarcinaceae archaeon
AGGCCGTCCACCTGAAGATGTTCTATTGTTGTACATTGATTCCAGGATAGGACGAAAAGATTTCCAATCTATCAATGATTCTATTTCTGCAAGCCTATCTCCAACAGATTGAAGGCGTTTATATTCTTCATTAAGAGTAAAATCAGTCAGATTATCCACATTTATTAATTTATTTAGTTATTATTTATATTTTAGTAAACAGTTGTGGTGGGGAGTAGGTTTATCGAAATTCTCTTAAATATAAGTCATGATCAGCAAAAACTTGCCCTAACTCCAATTTAGATAAATTATAAAACAAGATATTCTAAATATCTTCATTTTTAACCACGTTCGAGTCCTGTCCAGGAAATGTATTCTTAAAACCGGAGAACTATGATTCATAAGGGATGATTCTTAAATAGATGTGTTGCAATAGATGAGCTATATTTTACTAAAACAAAGCAAATTAAGAACCTCAGGTGAACGAATGTATTCAGATAGAATAAACTCATTACCTCCTTATTTATTCGCAGCGATAGACGAAGCAAAGGCATTGATGGTTGCAAAGGGTGTCGATGTCATTGATCTTGGCGTAGGAGACCCTGACCAGCCAACTCCTTCACATATCGTAGAATCCCTGTGTGAAGCCGTGCACGACCCGAAGACTCATAGATATCCTTCATACACCGGGATGCTTGCTTTTCGTGAAGCTGCTGCAAACTGGTGCAAAAAAAGCAGGGAGCTTGAAATTGATCCCAAATCCGAAATACTCACTATGATCGGGTCAAAGGAGGGTGTTGCGCATATCCCGCTTGCATTCATTAACCCGGGGGACGTGGTGCTTGTTCCCGATCCTGCATATCCGGTCTACAATATCGGAACGCAGTTTGCGGGTGGAATTTCCCACATTATGCCGCTTCTTGAAGAAAACAACTTTCTTCCCGATCTCGATGCAATACCAAAGGACGTTCTTTCAAGAACGAAACTAATTTTCTTGAACTACCCCAACAATCCGACATCTTCAACCGCTGACACCAAGTTCTTCGAGGAGGTTGTGGACTTTGCAAATGAGAATGATATATTGGTTGTTCATGACAATGCATATTCGGAAATGGTTTTCGATGGGTACAAGGCGCCCAGTTTCTTGAGCGTAAACGGTGCAATGGATATTGGAATTGAACTGTACTCTCTTTCAAAGACATATAATATGACAGGCTGGCGTATCGCTTTTGCCATCGGGAACAGTGAGATTATATCTGGTCTTGGAAAGGTTAAATCCAACATCGATTCTGGTGCCTTTGATGCTATACAGATTGCAGGGATAACAGCACTTTCATCCTCGCAGCAATGCGTTTCAGATATGAATCGGATTTATGCAGAGCGACGCGATGTCCTGCAAAAAGGGCTCAACGAGATTGGGATTGATGTCAAACCTCCAAAAGCAACTTTCTATGTATGGGCACCAGTTCCCGAAGGATATGATTCAATAGGATTCTCAAAATTGCTGCTTGAGAATGCTGGCATTGTTGCAACCCCGGGTGTTGGTTTTGGCAAATATGGTGAAGGTTATATAAGATTTGCACTTACACAATCGGTACAGCGTATTAACGAGGCTGTTGAGAGAATGAGTAAACTGGATATCTAATATCTGGTTTTTTAGGCTTTAAACCTATATCAACAACGAATTTGCATTTATCCGGTTGCTTCGAATCATATGATCTGCGATAACGATTGCCACCATGGCTTCTGCAACCGGGACTATTCGGGGTGGAATTGTCGGGTCATGACGGCCAATAATCGAAATCTCAGTCTGGCTCAGGTTCGATAGGTCAATAGTCTGCTGTGTTTTCGAGATGGATGGTGTCGGTTTAACTGCAGCACGGCAGATTATCGGCATGCCGGTTGATATACCTCCAAGTATTCCTCCTGCATTGTTGGTCTCTGTAACTACATATCCTTCCTTGATTACAAATTGGTCGTTCATCTCACTGCCATGCATGCTAGCACATACAAAACCTGCACCTATTTCAACACCTTTGACGGCACCGATGCTCATTATGGCTTTTGCTAGGTCTGCATCTAGCTTATCAAAAACGGGTTCTCCAATTCCTGCAGGAATTCCTCGGGCAATGATTTCTACAATTCCTCCGATACTGTCACCCTCTATGCGTACATTTTCCACTAGTTTGAGCATCTTTCCTGCTACTTCAAGGTCAGCACATCTTATCGGTGTTTTCTCGACGTTTTCCTGGATTTCATCAAATGAAAGCAATTTTGCACGTATACCTCCAAGTTCAGTCACATGGCCAATAACCTCAATGTCAAAATGAGACAGCAATAACTTTGCAATTGCACCGCCTGCAACACGTCCAACAGTTTCGCGACCCGATGACCGTCCACCACCACGGTAATCCCGGATACCGTACTTAATCTGGTATGGATAATCCGAATGTCCCGGACGCGGTAGGTCTTTGAGATACTCGTAAGCATTCGAATCGGCATCTTTGTTCCATACCATCATCGATACTGGCGTACCTGTAGTCCTACCTCCGAATATCCCCGACAGTAGCTCTATACGGTCGGCTTCTGAACGAGGTGTGGAGACTTCACTTTGTCCCGGGCGCCGCCTGTCCAGTTCTTTTTGAATATCGTTTTCGTTAAGAGGAAGTCCTGCTGGAACACCATCTACAGTGACACCAACAGCTCTTCCATGCGATTCTCCCCATGTTGTTATCCTGAAGGTATGTCCAAAAGTGTTTCCTGACATTAATATACTACATCTCCATGATGCTATATGATTTTTTGGATAGTATGCTGGTTCTTTCTTTGAGCTTGTAAAATCCCGAAAATTATGTTTCCTTTTTATGTTTCCGCAGGTTCGACGTGTACGATCACATCAGTAATACCCACAAAGTTCTTTTTTAAATGCTCTTCGATCGTGTGAGACAGTGCATGTGCCTTATCCGTATGCATGTTAGGACTGACCTTGACGTGCAGATCAACATGAATATCGTCTGCCACCCCACGTGTTCGAATATTATGGCACTGCTGAACGCCTTCTATCGAGTTTACTAAATTGCATATCGCTTCTTCGTCAAGCCGGGACATATCACACAGTGTATAGGTGCTCTGGCATATGATCAAATAACCTGCACGTACAACGACTGCTGCAATAATGAGTGCGATTATAGGGTCTACAATTGGGTAACCAATTTTGATCGCGAAAAGTCCCAATAACACTGATAATGAAACGTAGATATCACTCTTGGTGTGCATTGAATCCGCGACAAGTATTTCACTTTCCAGCAGAATTCCCTGTTTGTTTTCATAGGTTGTGACAAAAAGGTTGACTACCATTGTTAAGATCATAACAGCAAAACTGATTGAAGTTACAACCGGTTGCATACCAGTTGAAAACCTACCAATTGCACTGTAGACTATCTCAAAGCCGACATATAACAAAAGAAATGCAATAGCAATTGAAGCCAAGGTCTCGTATTTCCGGTGCCCGTAGGGGTGCTCTTTATCAGCCGTTTTGGATGCGATCTGGATGCCAATAAGTCCGACTATGTTCGATACCCCATCAAGAAGTGAATGGTATCCATCAGCCTCCATGCTGAGGGTACCTGTAAGCATTCCGTATCCAATCTTGACTAAAGCAACCCCAAAGTTTAACAAAAGGATTCTGAATAGGATCACACGAATTTTTCTAAATCGATTATCCATGGACATAACCTCTGATATACTCCCACTTTTAAAGCCTGTGAGGTTCTATAGTTAGTGGTGTTTTTACTAGAGATACTTTAGGGATATCAGTGTTCTCTTCCATCAAATTTCTGTCATAGATATAAACGATGAATCGACATCTGAATTCTCAAAGTGTCCATAATTTGAGTACTTAAATTTTTTCCCATTTCTATCTTCTATAAGACCACACTTGCGACACATTTGACTTGTATATACTGGTTCAATATAGATAACATGTACTTCAATCATCTTAGCCTTATATTCGATAAATGTTTGTGGCTGATAGAAAGACCAACTGTTCATGGAGTATTTGAATAACTTTGAATGTTTAATGTTCTTGAGTGTTCCTCTTAGGTCTTCAAATTTGACTTTTATTTTCAAGTTCGATTTTAACGATTTTCTTGTTTATTTTGTGGTTCAAGTCTCGAATGATTCTATTTTCGTTCTTCTAATTTTTTTTCAATTTTCTATATTTTCAGTTGCTTTGAAGACATTTATTGATATTACTATATTTTTTTATTATAAAAGATTGTTTGGATTAGATTTCCGAACATCTCTATATTCTCCTATGAAATAGTAATCGATTTGATCTAGAAAATACGCTGACCGAAAAAGACTTGAATTACCTCTGTCATCAAAATAAGTAATGGTAAAGATCGCGATTACTGGTAAAGGCGGTGTCGGCAAAACCACGGTAGCCGGAACTCTGGCAAGAATGCTTGCACGCGACGGTTATGATGTCCTTGCGATCGATGCAGATGCAGATATGAATCTTGCATCTGCTCTTGGTGTAATAAATCCCCCTCTTCCGCTTACCGATTATAAGGAACTTATACAGGAACGTGCCGGAAGTGAAGCTGGCGTTTTCAAGATCAACCCCAAGGTCGATGATATTGTTGAGAACTTCGGGGTCGTTGGACCGGATGGCGTTAAGATGCTGGTTATGGGTACCATTGAACGGGGCGGCAGTGGTTGCATGTGTCCTGCATCAGCCTTTCTGCGTGCGTTCCTGCGCCATGTTGTCTTAAAGGATACCAGTGCAGTAATACTCGATATGGAGGCAGGTATCGAGCACTTAGGTCGCGGAACCACACGCGGTATTGACCTTATGATAATTGTAGTGGAACCAGGCATGCGTTCCGTTGAAACCGCAGCAAGGATAAAAAAATTATCGGAAGATATTGGGGTCAAATATCTGGTTGCTGTGGTCAATAAAGGCACATCTGCAAAGTTTGGGCAGCACCTTGAAGAATTAGGAATTCCCTTGCTCGGCGAGATTCCCTATGATGAAGAACTTGTTTACGCCGACCTTGAAGGTATAGCTCCCATCGATATCGGAGGAGAAACAGTGGCTGCAGTGAAGCTTATCAAGGACCGTATGCTTGAGATGATCGGTGCAGAATCGACGACTCAAATCACAAATACTCGTTGAAAATCGGATCTTCGTAAAATTTAGAGGGTGTATAGATGAGTGGTACATTCTAAAATCAATAGAGGTATAAATGGTATTAAAATCAATAAATCCCTATACAAACGAAGTTGAAAAAAGCTTTGAAGAACTAAAGGAAAAAGAAATCAAAATAAAAATTGACAAAGCTCAAGAAGCTTTTGAAAATTGGAAAAACACATCAGTTGAAGAAAGGACAAAATTGATGATGAAAGCATCAAAGATATTAGCTGATGAAAAAGAAAAATTTGCTGAAATTATTACAAGAGAAATGGGGAGGCTATATAGGGAGAGTCTTTCTGAAATCGAACCACTTTCAACAACAATATTTGAATATTACGCAAAAAATGCAGAGAAAATATTACAACCAGAAATATTGGAAGATTATACAAATGGAGAAGCTCTGGTTGAGAAACTACCTTTAGGAATCATCTTTGCTATTGAACCATGGAATTATCCATTTTACCAAATTTTTCGTATAGCTGTACCCGTAATTGTAGCAGGGAATGTGTTTATGTTAAAACATGCATCTAATGTCCCTCAAGCTTCTGAGGCTGCAGAAGATTTATTCAAAAGAGCAGGTTTTCCAGAAGGTGTATTTACAAATCTTCATATTAAAGCTAACAAAACAAGTATTGTAATAGGGGATAAAAGGATACGAGCTGTCTCTTTAACAGGAAGTGAAAGTGCAGGCATATCAGTTTCTTCTCAAGCAGGAATGAATTTAAAAAAATCAGTTTTAGAACTGGGGGGGAATGATCCGTTTATTATTTTAGATGATGCTAATTTTGACCGTGCGTTTGAATTGAGTTTCTATTCAAAAATGCATAATAGTGGACAAACTTGCGTTGCTCCTAAAAGATTTATTCTAACTGAAAAACATTATGACAAATTTATTGATAGAATGAAAACTAGAATGGAGTCATTGAAACCAGGCGATCCCATGGATAAGAACACAGGGTATGGTCCTTTAGTAAGTATAAAAGAAAGAGACAATTTGTTAGCCGATATAAAAATGGCTGTCGAAGAAGGAGCAACATTGGTTACAGGGGGAGATATAGAGGATTTACCAGGAGCATGGTTGAAACCAACTATTTTAACAGACGTAACTCCAGAAAATCATGTATTTGATAAAGAATTATTTGGTCCTATAGCTGTTGTTTATAAGGCAAAGGACGAAAATGAAGTAATTGAAATTGCTAATAATTCTAGTTTTGGATTAGGTTCAGCAATATTCAGTCAGGATATTGAAAAAGCAGAAAAATTAGCTAAAAAACTTGAAACTGGTATGACTTTTATTAATAGTCAAACAATTTCAAGGGCAGAGTTACCATTTGGCGGCGTAAAAAATTCTGGATATGGGAGAGAGTTAAGTTACCATGGACTTGATGAATACGTGAATAAAAAATTAATTGTTAAAATAAGAAAATAGCGGTTCTGTAGAAATCATTATTTAACTTTTAAGCCGAGAAGTCCCCTTTCTTAAGATGGGGGATGAGCGGCTTAATATCCCAACACAACATTAGTATGTTCTCTATTTTATACAAAAAAATATATATTGTTAAAATATAATGTCTACTAATGCTTAAAGCCTACAAATACCGTTTATATCCCAACAAAGAGCAACAAGAGCTTTTTATGAAAC
>JAFGOO010000188.1 GCA_016926455.1 Methanosarcinaceae archaeon
AAGCAATTTGGATGGTCAAAGGAAAACCTTCACAGCTTACACATGCGTGAATCTTTATACCTTTTCTTTTCTTGTGACCGTTGTATGAGGAGTCTTCTCACCTTTTTTAGTTTCGATGAAACTACTATCAACACAGACGGTTTCCATTGAAAATTTACCTTCCTGATATGCAGAATCCCGAAGAGATTCTATGATCTGATTCCATATTTCTTCTTCTGACCACCTTCTCAATCTTCTCCATGCTGTAACCCCCGCACCCATAACAAGGTGGCATATCTCGCCACCGACAACCTGTGATCAGGACAAAGAGAATACCATTGATGACCTTACGGTCATCAACTCTCTTTCTTCCGGTTATTAGTTGTGGTGGTAAAAATCGTTTAATAAACTTCCACTGTTCATCCGACAGTTCATTAAATCCCATTCAAATTCCCATACTACTATTGTATGAAGGGGTATTTATACTTATGAAACCAGTTCATTGAAACGTTATAAGATGAAAAGATTGGTTGCGTTGCTTCGGATATAGGAAGAGAATCATAAAGTAGGTTCATAATCATATTTCCGACAAAGATGTACATTTCAGTTCCAAGAACAACAGCGCCAATACTAAACCCCGTAATTAATAACCTCAAATGGGTTCCAATTTCATCAAATATATCTGACATAGTTCATACGACCTATTTTGTAATCATTAAAAATAATTACTATGCAAATATATAAATTAATATGCTATATTCAACGTGTAATCATTATACAATAATCAAACATCCTACTTTATGGTCAAAATCCCAAGTTCATAGTCAAATTCTGACTTTATAGTCAAAAAATCGAATTCTACAACTATTTTTGCATTCTTTAATTATATGCAGTTATCGTTTGCCGTCTTAGAAAAAATCGTATATTGCTCTGTTTTGTTATAAAGAGTATTCCTTGCTTGCTATTGATAATTTGACTTTATAGTCAAGAGGGGTACTTTGTGGTCAAATAGCCAAGTTTGTAGTCAAGTGGACTTTATGGGCAAGCCCGTCAGCATCCATGCCATTAAATATAAGAACATCAGTCGATAAAGAGAGTATCCCATGTCTGCAAAAATTCTTCTCACGAACGATGACGGTATCTATGCCGCTGGAATCAGGGCAGCATACAAAAGTGTCGCAGACCTTGGGGAAGTCACAATTGTAGCTCCCGCCATGCAGCAAAGCGGTGTCGGTAGATCAATATCTATTTTTGAACCCCTACGTATCACACAGGCAAATATCAACGGTACCACGGCTTATGCCGTTGGCGGCACTCCAACGGATTCTGTGATCCTAGGTATTTTCAGCATAATGAAACAGATGCCTGACCTTGTACTATCTGGGTTCAATGTCGGGGAAAATGTTAGCACAGACACAATCACAACATCCGGCACTATTGGGGCAGCACTCGAAGCTGCAAGTTATGGGGTTCCTGCAATCGCAGCATCCGTCCAGGTAACCGAAGAGAGATTAAAGTTCGATGATTTGCGGGATTATCAGCACGATTTCGAAATTGGCATCAGGTTTGTCAAAAGAGTGGCGAAGAATGTATTAGGACAAGGTCTCCCCGAGAACGTGGATATGCTAAATATCAACATCCCTCATTTTGTGGGGGAAGATACCGAGATAGAGGTTACCCGACTTGCGCGAAAAATATTTAAGACATCGGTGGATGAACGCTATGATCCCCGTGGGAGGCCTTATTATTGGATAGCGGGTAATCTCATACGTGAGGAAGCGGAGGGCACAGATGTGCATGCTGTTATGCAAAAAGGGCACATATCCATAACACCGATATCGCTTGATGCGACTTCATCTGTTGATTTTTCGCAGATAGAACACCTATTCTGATATTGGAAGGACTAACGCTTTATCGTAAGCGATACCTCTGTCCATTGGCTTTCCACACCGTGCAGTGTTTCGACTACGCTACCGACCATGCTTCCAAGAATTTTCTGTACAAATTCGTTCATTGGAATCTTTTCACCGTCAACTATCAATTCAGTTTCCATGTTTATCACCTTGTCATTTTCTACAATAGGGTATACGCCTGCTTACTGCAAGTTTAAGCAGTTCAGGCATCTCCTCCAGAGATGCGCCAGAGGCATCCACAAGATTGTCATTAACCAGAAGACAGGGTTTGAGTTTCCCATCTGCTGTAACTCGCAACCTGTTGCAGTTGGCGCAGAATTCAGTATTGTCAACTGGACGAACAAATTCAACCTCAGTACCGTTGATGATGTATTTTTTCCTGCGGTGCATACTGCGAATCCTTACCTCGTCTGCGCGCAAATTCAGGTTTTTTTCTATTAAATCTGCATCTATTTGGTAGGAAGAGACATCATTGAAGTCCATAAGTTCGATAAGCTGTAGGATGACCTGTCCTTTATATTCACTTGTAAATTCAAGCATATCATCGATTTCGATGTCTGTTAATCCTTTTAAAAGTACCATGTTAAGCTTCACAGGGGTAAGTCCGACATCAACCGCGCTGTGAATGCCTTCGAGTACCTTTTCAAACATTTTCCCGTTGCTATTGGTGATATAATGGTATTTCTCAGGGTCAAGTGTGTCAAGACTGATATTTACGCGGTCAAGTCCGGCTTCTTTTAGAGAATGTGCCCGTTCTTTTAAAAGAATGCCGTTAGTGGTTGCAGACACATCTTTCAATTTCGGAAGCGAGAGCAGTATCTCTTCAAAGTCCTTTCGAAGTAGAGGTTCACCACCAGAGAATTTCACTCTGTTGACACCATAATCGATTGCTGCGTGAACGATGTTGGAGATTGTTTCAACGGACATCTCGCCCTGGCTGTCAGTATCACCTTCGTGGTGGCAGTATATGCAGTTAAGATTACAGCGATTTGTGATGGAAATCCGAAGACTTTTTATGGTACGCCCGAAGGGGTCTGTTAGAACATCTTTTAAAGAGGTTTGGTTCATGTATCAAAGTACATACACGTGATTTATTTAATCATTTTGGCAGCAAATCGTTTTGTGTATAAAAAAAACTTGGGGTACATAGGCCCAAATAAGGGTTAGATGTATCTATTATTGTTTAGAAATAGCGTCTTTGCTCTTATCCTTTAACCGGAGCTTCCGACGGTAATAGTTCAGTGGATGGCTGATACGTTTACACAGCTCATCCGCACCATAGCAGTTGCCGTAGGTCTTCATGGTTTCGCAGGATGGAGGGGTATAGGTCGTGCCGGATGAGCCTGCTATGTGTTCTATCTGGTACCTCGTTTTTTCCACATCAAAGTCAGGTGACACATTAAAAAGATCAATAACATCTTGCACCGACATACCCACGGTCAATAAGAAAGAAGTCATTGCGAACCTCATTGAATGTGCAAGGTTTACGCCAGTCCTGACATTTGCAATTGCATGTGCAATACATGGGGGGAACAGTTCACTTTCAACTGCCCCAAAGTCGCCTGCACCGAACACATTTTTTCGTGATTCGAGAATCTCTTTTATTTCGATAAGATATGTTTCGCAGGACCTGCATATATCAGGCGGAACATCCATTGGAAGCGATGCCAGTATGCGCTCACGAACTGCTTCCTGCAAAAGGCGCGCAAACTCCTCCTTAGCGATATGCACATTGCCGCTGTCGAGTTTGCGGTTTACCAGTTTCCAGTTAAGGTCTTTCATGGAACTGGAAAG
>JAFGOO010000189.1 GCA_016926455.1 Methanosarcinaceae archaeon
CCATCCATTTCGGTAAGTATCTGGCTGACCACACGCTCTGTAATATGGGAATCATTGCTTGCACCTCTATGTGGGGCTATTGAATCAATCTCGTCAAAGAACACTATGGTCGGTGCAGCCTGTTTCGCTTTCCTAAATGTTTCTCTTATAGCACGCTCAGACTCCCCCACGTACTTGCTTAAAACTTCAGGCCCCTTTATGCTTATAAAGTTTGCATCGCTTTCAGTAGCAATCGCCTTTGCAAGCATGGTCTTACCTGTTCCAGGAGGACCAAAAAGCATAATCCCTCTCGGAGGTTTGGTGTTGATGGTTTTGAATATATCAGGATACTTCAATGGCCATTCCACAGCTTCGATAAGTTCCTGCTTTGCTTTGGTGAGTCCACCGACGTCACTCCATTTTACATGTGCCACTTCCACAATCACTTCTCTCATAGCAGAGGGCTCGATGTTCTTGAGCGCTTCTTCAAAGTCTGTTTTTTTCACTGTCAACTCATCTATTAATTTCTGTGGGATAGCATCCTCAATTCTAATTTCTGGAAGCATTGTCCTGAGTGCATGCATTGCAGCCTCCTTACATAGAGAAGAAATATCTGCGCCTACAAAACCATGGGTGACATCTGCAACCTCATCGAGTTTAATATTTTTTTCAAGCGGCATCCCACGTGTGTGGACGTATAGTATCTGCAGTCTTCCTCCCCTGTCAGGGATTCCAATCTCAATCTCCCGGTCAAATCTGCCACCTCGCCGCAGGGCCTCATCAATAGAATCCGGGCGGTTCGTTGCAGCTATCACGATCACCTTTCCCCTTGATTTCAGTCCATCCATAAGTGAGAGAAGCTGTGCAACGACCCTTCGTTCAAGTTCTCCTGTGACTTCTTCACGTTTTGGTGCGATGGAATCAATTTCATCTATGAAGATAATCGATGGTGCATCTCGTTGTGCTTCTTCGAATATCTCCCGAAGTTTTTGTTCGCTTTCACCATAGTACTTTGATACAATCTCCGGACCACTGATGGAAACAAAGTTCGAATCGGTCTCATTTGCAACTGCCTTTGCAATCATGGTCTTACCTGTACCAGGAGGACCATGGAGCAGGATCCCTTTTGGAGGTTCAATACCAAGTTTCTGGAACAGTTCAGGGTGTCTGAGTGGCAATTCGATCATTTCGCGTACAAGTCCAATCTCGCGTTTGAGTCCTCCAATATCCTCGTAGGTCACCTGCTCACTTGATATTTCTTCTTCAATGGGTCTGTCCTTGAGTACGATCTGCGTGTTGCGTGTCACAATCACCGGTCCTGCAGGGATGGTGGACACCACAACAAACGACATGGGATTGTTAACAGTCTCAATCCTTATTCGCTGATTTTGGTCAACAGGTCTTCCCTCAATTATTCTATGAATATAGCGGGCACCGCCTACAAGACGAACTGGCTGTGTGGGTGCCAAGCTTATTCGTGTCGCTTCCTTTGCAGCGATTTTTTTAATTGTGACTATTTCATCGATTCCCACTTTTGCATTGTTTCTGATGTTACCGTCAATTCGGGTGATATTTTTACCAGCATCATCGGGATAACCTGGCCAGACTATTGCACAGGTTTTTTCTTTGTTTCTGACCTCGATGATATCTCCACTTACAGCACCTATCTTTTGCATAAGTTCTTTGTCAAGTCGGGCAATACCCCTCCCCACATCCCGATGGAACGCTTCAGCTACACGGACAACGATTTCTTCACTCATTCTTTCTCATCACCTGTTACACATATTTTTGAGTATTGTTGGTTGAGTTTAGTCGTATCTTCAATGAGTTTCTTTTCGGCAAGATTAAAGAGCCGCAACCCTACCAAACCCTGATGCATCGCAAGATTGTAAGATAGCAATGCTGTAGTCTCTTCATCTTTAATGAGGGTATGAAGTATTTCAGACTCGATGGAATTGTATGTAATTTTTTCTGTAGCCTCGATGCAAACCCTCATAAGTTCGGTGTATTTTGTCTGCAATTCCTGTATTTCATGGCTGATATTCAAAAACATTTACGATATATGTTATCAAGAAGGCTCATTTGATTGATAATTGCCTTTGGACCCACTCCAAGACGTTCCGATATCTCACTGACATAATATGGGCGGTTCGAAAGAAGCTGAAGTATCTTCCTGCGGTTCTCATTGCCCAGTATGTCAAGCATCTGTGATTAATCCAAACTTTGACCTCAACTTCGTTTTTTGCTATATGTAGTCACTATCCTTTGTTAATAACTAAAGGATAGTTACTTGTAGTTAGTGACCACTCCTATCACTTAAGTGATAGATATCTATCGATTTTACGAAGAGATTGTAGCCTCAATCTCAAATTAGATATTACATCCATACGTATATTAATGTTTCAGAGGAACTTGACGGGCTGTATACAACCATTGAAAAAGTGGGAGCAGTCACTCCTAATACAAATGTCCATTTAATTTTTTAAATTCACACTTAATATCAACGGTTAAGGGGTATACTAACTACTTTGTGCGTAGAAAATCGACCCTCTATACAACTTTGTTTTCGCAATCATCCCCTTATCCAAAGTATTTATATGTAATTAATCATAATTCTATGATTGAGGTACCACACAGAAAACATCAGTGCAAACATTACTACCATCATAACATTACCCTCACCCGTCAATTGAACATGTGAGTACCTCTATATCATATTACATTGGAGCAAGAATACCACAGTTTTTAAACGGTGGATGAATTACGTTTATTCTACAATACAAGTTCATTAATCTTTTTACATAAATCAAGACAATGTTAAAAATATAAAGGCATGCATGTTGCTACAAATATAGAATGTATCCAACAAAAGAGCAGGAAGCCACCCTATTTATAGAGTGAAGGTAATAGGGAGTGTATATATGAAATTAAAA
This sequence comes from Methanosarcinaceae archaeon, assembly GCA_016926455.1. Taxonomy (GTDB): domain Archaea; phylum Halobacteriota; class Methanosarcinia; order Methanosarcinales; family Methanosarcinaceae; genus JAFGQV01. Next base: position 2,913 of record JAFGOO010000189.1, read on the forward strand.
CAAATTACTTCTTTTTTGATTATAATTTTGGTTTTAATTAATTATTCTGGTTGTATCGAAGGTCCTATAGAAGATGAGGAAGTTACTGAATTTAATGTAACTACTGAAGAACAAAGCCAGAAGATAGCAGATAATTACGTAAGAAACATGAACGAGTACAAAGATTATGAAGGAAGAGACCTAGAACTTGTTGAAACATTAACAACAAGATGCCCGTATTGCTGGAGTTTTAAATACGAATTTGACATGGTATCAGAAAAGAATGCTGAAGTTGTGGATCAGGCGACCGTTGAAGTACTTGTTCAGGAAGGCGAGGTAGTTGATGTTGTCTTTTCAGCAGGTATGAAGGATGAAGAAGAATCCAGAGACATTTTGAACGTTTATGAGCTACTGGGAAATCCAGTGTATGACGTGGAGGTCGAGATATATGGGAGAGTCGGTTTGCTGGATGAGCTATTTTGTCCATGTTTTGAACTTGCTTCAGGTGGGGAATAGGTACAAGTCTGGTACAACCTAATGATTGAAGATGGAGGAAAAGAAAGATCATCTGTAAGTGTGGAAGGTGTCGAAAATGGGGATTGGGTAATTGTAAGAGGTGAACTTAAGACGGCAGGTGAGCACAGGTCGCTCAATGATTTTTGGGCAAGCCTCATAGAGAGGCCTGTATCTGCAGATAAGTCCTACGATGGCGGTGAAATCAAAGTCCCTTTCGGGAAGATTCTCGTAGTAAATTTGGACTCTACCCCTTCAACAGGTTTTAGCTGGAACCTAATAGGAAATAGTAATGAAAGTGTACTGAAGGTGGTTGATAATGAGTTTGTAATCGATGAGACCAGCGAAACTCCAGTTACACTTGGAATCGGCGGCAGAGAGATATGGATATTCAGGGCACAAAAGGAAGGTACAAGCAAAATATCTATGGAATATATCCGTCTATGGGAAGAAAATGTTGAACCCGCAGAAACATTTGTCTTAAGAGTGTTTGTTGAATAAAGTCCTTATGAGACCGGAAATATTCCAATTAAAAACATTAACATCCAACAAAAAAACATTCAGGTTGAAACTGAAATATCATCTAAATAACCGGATATTTATGTCAATTCTTGAAAAAGAGGTATAAGTATACCACTAAGCCAATTATGCCCCCCAGAGGTATACCTACGAACAAAGAAAAGTAAATCCTATCTTGAAGTATTTCCGTAAATAATATTGCAGTCAGGATGAAAACAATGAATGAAATTATCACTCTTTTTATGAGTTTCATGAGTCCCGTGTAGAAATAATTATTTCAGATATTTGAAGGTTTCGGACCAGTAGGCCTGTAAAATACTTTTGTGCTGGTGCGATTTTGTACGGATTATGGCTTATACCTTAATTCCGGATGCTACCTTGTTGAGTTCTTATTTTTTTTAATGGATCAAAAATAACAACGTCTCACAAAATACTTCTTGCAATCGGCATTTTCCTTATGAAATAACCTAGTGCGAAACAGAGCGATACTGCAAGAGGGGCGACCAATACGAACTTGATGAGGGGAGGCAGTATGATGCCTCGTAGATCAAGCGCAAGAAAAACGAGAATAGGTGCGTGGAAAATATATACTGTATACAAAGTTTCAGACATTGATTTTGCAAATCTTCCCTGATTATTGTATTTCTCACGGAATAAAACTGAAAGAGCTATGATAATAGATACGCCAATGAGCTGTTCCCATAAAGCATACAAAAATGCCTCCCAGTAAAGCCCTCCAGCAAACCGGTTTGGGTCACCAACGGACAAGACCACTACAATGATGACTGGAAATAGCATAAGAAGGACTATTGCTGTATTAGATCACAATTTACCTGTATTTTTGGATATTTGCATAAACCAGTTACCTCTGGCAGCAATTAATCCAATAATAAACATAGCTATATATTGGGGAAAGAAAGGAAACTGTAAGTTGAGAAGTTCGAAATTCCAGCCGATAGGAAACCATATCCTTACGATAAATGTAACCATTCCTAACAAGAGAGCAAAAATGGCTATAGTCATGTTTCTTGGAAATATGCGCACTCTTTCTGTATTTTTTACCAGCAGCCGCCATAGAATATAAAAACCGGCAAATATCAGCAACGTTTCAACAAACCATAATGGTCCGCTGCCCAGACCATCATAACTAGCTGTATACAAACCAAGAAAATCCAGAAAAGAACCTTCAAATCCTTTAGACATTTCCAGTGCATAGTTTATAATTGGATCTATTAAAATGACATAGAACAGCAGGGGTATGCCCAACCTTCTTAACCTGTCCCTGAAAAAAAACCATGCTCCTTTTCGTTCATAAGAACCTGGTGTGAAATAGCCTGAAATCATGAAAAAGAAGCCCATAAAAAAGGACTGATTTACAGCAAGAAATGATATGTATATCAGGCTTTGAATCATTCCTGGATGACCTTCGTGATAATACCAGCTGCCTAATGGTGCTCCATATGTTATTGCTAGGTGAACCAGAATCACAAGCACTATAAGTAATATTCTCAGGTTGTCAACGAAAATCAAATACTTTTTCGACATATTCAACGAACCCCTTCGAAAAATACTGTCCAATTTATCAGATACTTTTATCTTATCATTACAGGAATATATTAACATATACAATCCACGAAAATTTAGCAATGTTCTTCTCAATAAGTTCCCCGAAGCTGCTGGCAATTTCACGTGGCTCAGGATTATTATATATGGTGACTTAATTAGTTATCCATAATCTTGTTAGTTGTTCATTATGTTTTGCCAACTCTTAAAACTTTTTACACGCAATGGTAAATATATCCTCCAAACGAGGAAAATATCGATTATCAGTAAACAGTTTTCGAATTAACTTCCATACTCTTTCAATTGGTTTCAAATCCGGACTATAAGGCGGTAAAAAAAGCTGAATCTCGTTTTTATGTTATTCTAACCAAGGATTAAGCATTTTTGCATGATTGTAACGACTATTATCGAAAAAAAGAAGTAATACTTTTTAATTTTGCCCACAGAAGATCGATTCTTCAATAAACTCCTTGAAATTGGTTGCGTTGAAAACATCCGAGAATTGAACAAAAATCTTGGTTCTCTTTAACATCGTGTGGGTAATGTCAATTTCCCTGCCATTAAGAATATCATTGTGTTCCTATATTTCTCAGTCTTCAACC
>JAFGOO010000190.1 GCA_016926455.1 Methanosarcinaceae archaeon
GATCTCAATGCTGCAATCAACATCAAGAAGTTTGCACTCCAAAATCAAAATCTAATAACCGTTTGACACCTTCTGAACGAGGGGAAGAGCTTGAGGACTTGTGAACGATGTTTCAAAGAATGAAGCAAGAAGTTCCATGCGTAAGCGTGGAGTAGTTCACGTACTATGGAGAACCCAGCGTGTGTTCTTTGAAGTAGGGAGCCACCCTATTTATAGGTGGTTTCACACGATTTGCAGAAACAAACCGTTTAATAGGTTAGCATATCTTACCATCACCCATGAAACAGATAGTTATACTTCGTCTTGGGCACCGCCCTGAGCGTGACAAGAGAATCACAACCCATGTTGGGCTCACAGCACGTGCCCTTGGTGCCGAGGGCATGCTACTTGCTTCCAATGATATCGGCATCGTAACCTCAATAGAAGATGTGTCAGAAAGATGGGGTGGAAACTTCTATGTCAAGAACGATGTCAACTGGAAACATGAGGTTAAAAAATGGAAAGATGGGGGAGGCAAAATATGTCACCTGTCCATGTACGGCATAAACCTGCTTGAAGCATTAACTGAGATAAAACGATGTGATAAACTCATGATTGTTGTTGGTGCCGAAAAAGTGCCGCCAGATATATACGGTCTGGCAGACTGGAACTTAGCAGTTGGGAACCAGCCGCATTCCGAGGTTGCAGCACTTGCAATAACCCTTGACAGGATTGCAGAAAACGATGTCCTTAAGAAGGAATTTGAAGGTGCAGAACTAAAAATAATTCCTTCGGATCATGGCAAAATAGTAATCGAAAACAAAGAATAGTTAAATTTCGCAGACACTTCAAGGTTTTTTTGCAACGGCACCACGATAGATTCGCCTTCTTTCATAACCATCACTACGCCGGTGGTCTGGACGCTTCTGCTCTTTTAACTGTCTTTCCATTAGATCATCCAGTTCTTCTTCCGTCAATTCTTCAGCTTCATTTTCGCATTTTGTCATCCAGACTCCTTATATCACCTTAATAAATGGATTGTGATCGATAAACTCAACATCTATGTCTAGCATCTCAGAAAGGCGCCTGCAAAGGTGCTCCATGGCAGGATTTTCAGTTGCGTAATGTGTTGCATCAATGAGCGAGATATTACTGTGCGTACGGATTACATCATGCCTGAGTTCTCCAGATACGAATGCATCCACGTCATTCTCACGTGCAATGTTTAGGTATTCACTCTTAAACCCACTTCCACCAACTACCATGACACGCGTGATTGACTCGTTGCTCCCGACATACTGCACATGGGTGTTCAGACATCTTGAAACGTGTTTTGCGAACAGGTCAGTGGAACAAGTAGGTATCTCCCCAATCCTGCAAGTTTCAAGTTTGTTAATATTAACAAGTCCAAGACGGCTTGCAAGTACATCGTTTACACCACCCGGTGCAAGGTCATAGTTTGTATGCATAGTGTAAAGTGAGATCTCACTATCAAGGGCGATTTTAAGTGCAGATGCAATTGATCTTGGAACTGATGTCAGGGGTTTAAAGATGAGAGTATGATGCGTTATCAGTAAATCTGCATCTGTATCTGCTGCGCGTTTCAGGACGTAATCGGTGGGATCCAGGGCAACTGCAATCCTTTCAATCTCGTTATCAAGATCTAGGATGGCTCCAATCCTGCCGATATCGAACTCTTCAGCCAGTTCTGGAGGTGCAATCTTTTCAAGCAGTGGTACGATGGCGGAAAGGTTCATGACACACTCATATTTTTAAATTGATATCAACTTATCGGAAGACCGACACAATTTACATTTTTATTGATCTACTAAAAGGGACTATAATATACTTTGGTGCTGGTGCGATTTTGTATGGATCATGACTTATATCTTAATTCCAAATGCTACTTTATTTGATTGTTCGTAAATGATAGCTTCGTGTTCAAAACCAAAAGATTTGACAGCCACATTAAATGAAGAAATATATATCAATGAGCGTACCTATGCTCTAGAGCTTGAAGAACCATTATAGAAATCGCCACCAACTGGCTAAAATAATACTATTTCAGTAAATCGTAACTGCCTTTTTGGTTTGCTGTTGATATGATCTCGAAGAAGGTTAGAATCCATGAAAAATATTGAAAACGAAATAAAAACTGACTCAATAATATTTACTCACGGAGATTCGGACGGTATCTGCTCAGGTGCTATTGCGAAGAGTGCATATCCCGAAGCTCACGTATATTTTACAAGTCCGGTAAATCTCCTCAAAAAGCTGGATTTTGTCAAAAAGTTCACGAATATTATAATATGTGACATTGCGATTGATGAGCGCACCCATGAGCAATTGTATAGACGGCTTGATGAACTTGCAATGGATTGTAATCTTGTGTATATCGACCACCACCCTCTGCCCCATATGCGCTGGGATGCAGAGTGGTTTTACCACGATCTTAGTTCATGTGCCTCGGAACTTACCTACAGGGTGCTTGAAGACAGCTTGAGTCGAGATATGCGAAGGATTGCAATATATGGCGCAATCGGGGATTTTTGCGATGATACATCTTTAATTACGGACTGGAGTCAAGACTGGGATAAAAGAAACCTCTACTTCCAAGCAGGTACGCTTATCCAGTCAATATTTTATGTTGGTCGAAACTATGATTTTAAAAGGTATTTGATTGAACCTCTTTCCAATGATACGATTCCTTCAATGATTCCCGATCTTCTCGATTTTGCTAAGGATGCGTCCGAACTGGAGGAAAAACTGCGGATATATGTCAAGGCCCATGTAAAGAAGCTAAAAAATATTGCATATATTATGAATGCCAATGGGTATATGTCAAAATCAGCGATATATGCTTCATCCTATGGTGGCAGGGAGGTTGGTGTATCGGCTGAATACAGGGAGAGAAAACATGCGTATGATATCAGCATACGTTCAAGAGGCTTTGCAGATGTGAACCGTGTCGTGCGGGCGGTTACTAAAAGGTTGGGTGGTACAGGCGGTGGACACTCGGTTGCTGCGGGAGCACGGGTTCCTGCAGATTCATTTGATGAGTTTCTCCATGAGTTTGATAAGGCAATCGGTAGGGCTGGAATTGAGGATATTGGTGATGAGTAAAAGAAAGAGCTCGGTTGAGGGTGCTAAATTTGAGGTACTTTTTGTAGGAAGGTCTAATGTGGGGAAATCTTCACTTATCAGGGAACTAACTGGCAAAAAGTTAAGGGTCGGTAAACGTCCGGGTGTTACTCTCAAGCCTTCAAACTTACGTTTTTCAGACCTGCTGATAACCGATCTCCCAGGCTTTGGTTTCATGAGCGGAATAAAAGAACGCAAGCAGGATATTGTGAAGGACAATATCGTCCGCTATATCGAGAACAATGCCGATAGGATCAACGTTGCAGTACTGGTCATTGATGGAAGTGCTTTTATGGATGTGGCTAATCGCTGGGATGCGAGAGGCGAGATACCCATCGATGTCGAAATGTTCGGTTTTTTGAACGAATTGGGTATTGATACAATCGTTGCTGTGAATAAGATAGATAAGATCAAGAGCGAAGAACTCAATTTAACATTAAATGGTATTGCCCAGTTCATTGGTCTGATTCCACCATGGCAACAATGGCCACAAACAATTGCGCCAATAAGCGTTAAGAAAAACGATATTAAATCAGTTAAAGCGCTTATCAGAAAACGCTTTCATGATGCAAAGCGTGATGATTTGTTCAAGTATATTTAGGATATTCTACTGCGATTCTAAGGGAATAGCCTGAAAAATACAGACTGTCTACTTTTTGCAATTTTTAACAACATAACCCAAAACGAACTCGGAACAGAAACACAGCGCTAAAAAGCTATAAGTGCCCACAAAGTATCAAATTTATAAAATCAATCTGTAATGTAAAAAGTAAAGTGCGCAATTAAAGTTATTGATTCTAACTTAACTGCACATTTTTAGACTTTATTTACTACACATCACACTCTGCTCAAATGCAGAACTTATGAACATAAACCTTAAGAATCAATATCTTTTTGGTTTATGTTTCTGGTAGCATTCTCTACAATACACCGGTCTGTCAGGATCGGGTACAAAAGGGACTTCGGTTTCTTGACCACAATCGACACATTTTGCTTTGTGCATTTCTCTCGGTCCAAAACCGCCCGTTCTTTTAAAACCTCTCTGGTTCATTTACTATCATCCATTGTAATTCAAATCAACTAATGCAAAAAGAACAGCATGTTGGAATCGATGATTCCTTGTGGAGTCCAAAAGATTAATTGACAATACATCTTAACAACCTACTCGTTTATAGAAGTTGTTGTCCGACAACTGTCAAAAATCTCTTTTCTGCAGTAACTCTAATATGCAGTATAGCTTTCATAATCGATTACAAAACCTGTGTGTAAACCCCATTTTTCTGTCAGAAAAAAAAATTATGACATTGTAAATAATTTACCGCACGTAAAAATCTGCTCCAAGTTCATGTGCGATGCGCTCACATTTTTGAACGTCGATCTCAGGCAGGTCAACAACAGTCATCCTTGTACGGATTCCGGCAGTAATTGCTGACTTTGTAAATTCTAGAAGAGCCTTGTATGCGTTATTATAGACAGGCATACAGAGTTTATCATACAATTTTTCGGACTCGGCGTTTAGGCTAACTGACACTGCATTGAGCCGTACTTCTCTCAGTTCGGAAATCACATCCCTTTCAGGATAAAGAAGTCCAGCATGCCCATTAGTGTCCAGCCTTACCGAAATCCCACATTCTCTGAGCCAGCGTGTTACTTCGAGAACACAATCCAGGCGGACTGTGGGTTCTCCGAAGCCTGTGAAAACAACTTCCCTATATTTTGAAAGGTCCAGTGATTTGAGACGATCTATTATCTCATCCACAGACGGTTCATGTGAGAGGTGCAGGTTATATCCATACACGCCGTCAGAAAATTCACGGATGCAGAAAACGCAGTGTGCAGTGCACCTGTTAGTGATATTTAGATAAAGGTTTCCGTGTGCCTCATAACAAATCGTATTGGATATAGATCCTTTTGTGATCGTTTTGTCCATCGTGTTTCCTGTAATCAAGTTTTCTCAATTTGTCCAGATTCCATTTTTAATCGGATAAGCTTTTTCTTCCAATGCCACTGGTATTTCTTCGAGGAAATACATCCATGCAGAAAATCCGCAATCAAGAGAAACCAACTCACGTGAGAACCATTTACCCTCAAAATTATCAAGGCACTTAAGGGTCTCGCGGTCAACTTCATAGACTTCACCGTATATACTTGAGATTTCTCCTTCCCTAGTAACACCCGGGAACATGCCAAGATCAAGCATGGTATATTTTTTTTCAGTACGTGATGCGCAGATAAATTTAGATTTATCTAATAGACCATGGTCGGAACAATCAATTTTTAAGGTACCATATACAAACACGTACATGTTTAGCCCAATCCAATGTTCATTTTGAGTAGTGACTTTTTCACCACATCTGGAAGGCGACCGCATTGTATTGCTTTCATATGCTCGGGAGATATTGCATTAATGGCTTGGGACATCATTGAATCAGAACGCATAAGCCCGTCTATAAGCTTTCTGATGTACACGGCAGTCTTTATTTCAAGCCCCATCTGTAATCTCCATCGTTTATCATAGTCGGTAAGTGCACACTTTCCGTTTATGAAATCAACTGCAGTTTCACCTGCTATCTTTCCTCCGATCATCGCTGTAGATATTCCACCACCGTTGGTTGCAATTACGTGCCCTGCGGCATCACCTGCTATCAGTGTATCTTTGGTGGCTGTTTTTTTAGGTGCCCCGCCCACAGGCACTATCCCTGAGACTATTGATATTATTGAACCGTCTTTCAATTTATTACTTGCTATTGGGTGCTCGTACATAAACTTGTCTAGGTAATCACGTGCACACATGCCGTGTTCGAACAAGGCCTCCCTAATACCCACCCCTATGTTTGCACAATTTCCACCTTGGGAAATGATCCATGCATATCCCCCTGGAACATATTCCTTTCCAAAATACATCTCCACAGCATCTTTGTCCACATCCACGCCGCTCAGTTCATATTCGAATGCATTCCCCATTCCCATGATATCGATCTCACGAATCAGACCCTTGGATCTTGCGACAATTGAATTTGGTCCGTCTGCGCCTATGATCACCTTTGATTTTATAGTGTGTTCCCCAAAGGCTCCGTCTGTTTTGATTGTTGTACCATTTAAAGAGTTAACGCTCGTTCCAATCATAAGCTGGGCACCAACCCTCGAAGCTTCCTTTGCCAGATACCTGTCAAAACGCCGTCTGTCAAGGGCATCAGCATTAACGTCAAAACCCTTTGATTTGCCGCTAGGTGCGATGAAACGCTGGTAACTGGTGGTAGTATGAATACATGAAGATGGATAGTTCTCAAGGGTGTAAGGAAGTTCGGCATTTGGGACCAGTTCTTTAAGTGTTTCGTAATGCGGTAAAAAACCACCGCATTGTAGAGGTGTTCCGATATCCTTTTTCTTATCGATCAAAAGTACGGATAAACCATTCTTTGCAGCGTATGCAGCTGCAGTAGAACCGGCTGGACCTGCGCCCACAACAATGATGTCATACGAATCATCGGGTTTCATGGCTACCTGTTCTTATACTAATAATACAAAACGCTTGTGATGCCGATGCATTTTTTTGAAAGGTAACATCTTTCCATTTTCATAGGCAAAACTAATATCTCTAAAGGACATTAATAAACCAAAAAAGAATGAGGTACGCAGCCATGTTCACGATCAAGAACCACCTGGAAATTGAAAACGGGCATCTAACCATTGGTGGTGTAGATGCTGTCGAAATTGTCAAAAGGTATGGATCACCGCTTTATGTCACTAATGAAGAGCGTGTCCGGAAAAATTTCAGAAGCTATCAAGATGCATTCCCGGAGGCAGACCTGTACTATGCGGCAAAGGCAAATGGCAACTTAACGATATTGAAGATAATGGCAGAGGAAGGCGCAGGTGCAGATGTGTTCTCTGATGGGGAACTCTATATGGCACTGCTTGCTGGAATCCCCAAGAAGAAGATACTTTTCAACGGCAACTCAAAAAGTGACAGCGAGCTTCTGATGGCTGTAATGACCGGTGTAAGGGTTTCTGTTGACTCTTTTGATGAACTTAGGACACTTTCCTCCATCGCAAAAAGTGAGGGCAGGGTTGTAGATATTGCATTTAGGGTAAACCCCGACGTATCACCGCAGACGCACCCAAAGATAGCCACGGGACTCAAGACATCCAAATTCGGTGTGCCTCATGAGGAAGTTATCCGTGCATACAAGGAAGCACTTGATATTCCAGGTATCAATCCTGTAGGTATACACTGCCATATAGGCTCACAGATCCTGAACATAACTCCTTTTGCAGAAGCCATGAACAAAATGATGGATCTTGTTGAGCAGGTCTCACGTCTTGGAGTTAAACTTGAATTTGTTGATATAGGGTCCGGGCTTGGGATACCATATGAAAAAGGAATTCGTGTCCCTTCAACTGCAGACCTCGCAAATCTCATCCTCCCGATATTTAACGAGCGTTGTGTGGCAGCGGGTATCAATCCAAAACTAATACTCGAACCCGGCCGTTACATTTTGGCAGATTCCACCGTACTGCTGACAACGGTTAACACAATGAAGGAGGCTGCAAAGAAATTCGTGGGCATAGATGCGGGATTCAATCTACTTATCCGGCCTACAATGTATGATTCATACCATTATGTGGTCGTAGCAAACAAGGCTGATGCAGTAGCAGTTGATACTTATACCATCGTTGGTCCGATATGCGAAACCGGGGATATACTGGCAAATGACCGTGAACTGCCACAGATTGAGAAAGGCGATATTGTTGCATTGCTAGATGCCGGTGCTTACGGATTTTCAATGAGTTCACAGTACAACGGCAGAACAAGATGTGCCGAGGTGCTTGTACAAAAAGGCGATGTAGATGTAATCAGGAAAGCTGAAACCTACGACGACCTGCTTTCAAATCAGGTCATACCTGCAAGATTTCTGTGATCCCTGCTTATAAAGTGAAACCAATACAGACGGTATTCTAAAAAGTTATTTAAGGCATAAGTGTATAGGCGAAGTTATATTTTGTCCCTTAGAATTAATAGTAATCATTAATAGGTGGTAATATTGGCTATAGAGAAAGGAGATTTTATTAAACTTCAGTATACTGGAAAATTCGATGAAAATACGGTGTTTGATACTACCAACGAAGAACTCGCAAAAGAAAAGGAGATCCACAATCCTCGGGGTATGTATGGTGGTGATGTTGTAATCGTTGGTTTAGGACATACCATTGCTGGCCTTGATGAAGACCTTGTTGGTAAGGAAGTGGGATATACGGGAACAGTAGAGATCCCTCCAGAAAAAGGATTTGGTTCACACGACCCCAAAATGGTGGAATCCATTTCCATTTCAAAGTTTCAGGATCGTAGGGCTTATCCTGGTATGGAAATCGAAATAAATGGTCGAAGAGGTGTCGTGACAACGGTCATCGGACGCAGGGCGCGGGTTGACTTTAATCACCCACTTGCTGGAAAATCCGTGACATACGAGTATACTATCGAACAGAAACTCGAAGACAATGCTGAAAAGATCAAAGGGCTTCTTGCCCTATATACTGGAATTCCAGACTTGATGGTAGAGATCAATGACAAAAAAGCTTCAATCATCATACCTCCAGCACTTACATTCAATCAGAGATGGCTCATGTCAAAGGGGAGGATTGCAAACGAGATACTCGCAAATATTGACATTGATGAAATTGCATATGTAGAAAAGTATCCTGAAGCACCGTTACCCGAGGTAGAGGCAGAAGAATACAGTGGAGAAGAAGAGTAATACTCTTACGAATAATGGGTTGCAGGGGTAGAGAAAGCCCATGTTCTTTAGACATGTGATGAATCATACCCC
>JAFGOO010000191.1 GCA_016926455.1 Methanosarcinaceae archaeon
CATATCCATGATCTTGAATACCTTGGGACTCGCGCATTCTGCCAGGACTGGGACCTGCGCTATTTCTTCTATTACGGGTTGATGCCCGATGGTTCTGGAACAAAGGCAAGTGTCGCAGGACCGGCAAAGAATGCAGAGGTTGCTATCCTGCATGCAGTAAAGGCTCTAGGAAGTGCGCAGACGAACTTTTCAGGAGGACAGGGTTTCTATAATTTCCTCACGTTTATAGCTCCATATTTTGAGGGTATGGAGTATCTCGAGATTGAACAGCTTATGCAGATGTTCGTCTATGAGATGACACAGATGATGGTAGCTCGTGGCGGTCAGCTGGTTTTCTCGTCAGTGCAGCTGTCCCCGGGTGTGCCAAAACTTTGGAAGGATAAACCCGTGGTTTACAAAGGACGTGTGTGGAATGGTGAACATGCGCCTCTTCGCACTTATGGTGAGTTTGAGCGGGAGGTCAGACTCGGGTTCAAGGCTCTTATGAATGTGATGATGCAGGGCGATTACTGGGGCAAGCCCTTTAACTTTCCGAAACCCGAAATATCGATCGAGCCTGACTTTATGCAAGAAGATGAGAACTTCAACCGCGCATATCCCGAACTACCAACCTATGATGAAATATATACCATGGCATTCGAACTTGCTGCAAAGTATGGCACTCCTTATTTTGACAATCAGTTGCCTTCCTACAGGGGTGCAGGTGAGGGGATATCTTGCTATCAGTGTTGTGCTTACCAGTTCTCCGCTACCATTGAAGACGATTCCAATTTTGAAAACAAACTCTATTTTAAGGATGGAATGCATTTTTCAATGGGTGCCTGGCAGGTTGTTTCCCTTAACTGCCCGAGGGCTGCCTACAGGGCACAAGGAGACGATGAGAAACTATTTGCAGAACTCAAACACCTGATGGACCACGCTATTGTGGCATTCAAAACAAAGCGTTACTGGATGGATAATATCATCAAAAATGGCAGAATGCCCTTTGCAACACAGCAACCAAAGGACCCGGTTACAGGTGAACATGGTTCCATTGCAGTGGACTTGGTTTCTCTTGTGTATACCATCGGAGTTGTAGGTATCAATGAGATGGTTCAGCATCATACAGGTGCGCAGATGCATGAGTCTAGGGATGCGTTCAAACTGGCGGTAAGGACGATGACAGAAATGGACCTGTACTGTAGGGAGTTGAGTCAAAAACACGATATGGAGATTGCTCTTGCTAGAACACCGGCTGAGACCACCTGCCAAAGATTTGCAGTATCAGACCTTCTGCACGCAGAGTATACGAGTTATGCTGAAGATGTCATAAAAGGCGATATAGAGACTTCAAAGAAAGAGTTGCGGAATACACGCGATCTTCCTGTTTACTACACCAACGGTACACATGTTCCTCCTGGAGCAAACATCTCGCTTATTGACAGGATCAATATCGAACATACGTTTTTCCCTGTCGTTGACGGTGGGAATATCCTTCACATATGGATGGGAGAAGGTTCACCTGATCCGCGTGGTTTGAAGGATTTTGCTATGAGAATCGCAAGGAACACGCAGGTGGGATATTTTGCATTTACCAAGGATATGACCTTATGCATGAATGATTATCATGTGGCATCCGGATTGAAGGAAACGTGTCCGAACTGTGGCTCCACAAATGTCGAGCATCTATCACGGGTCACGGGCTACATCCAGGCAGTGGATGGATGGAATGCGGCAAAGAAGCAGGAACTTTTAGATCGTATGCGTTACAATGTGGCAGATATGATGTAAGAAGTGATTGAGTGAAGTTAAATTATGGAGGAGCTATTCCAATATCTACTGTTGATTGGCACGGGAAGGTTTCAATCACCCTTTTTCTGGGAGGATGCCCGCTCAGGTGCCCATATTGTCAGAATTACAGGATACTGTCTGAACCCAACATAGTGGATGCTGCTGAGGTAGAAAAGGAGATTAAAAAAGCAAAGCCTTTTGTAAGTAGTGTTGTCTTTTCAGGTGGAGAGCCCCTTATGCAAGCATCCGCTCTTAAACATCTTGCAAGATTTGCAAAAGAAAACGGGTTGCTTGTCGGGATTCACACCAATGGTTTTTATCCAGAGCACGTGGAAGAACTAATAAAAATGGGGCTGGTTGATAAGTACTTTGTTGATGTGAAGGCTCCACCGGACGACCTTGTTCTTTATGCTAAAGTTGTCGGTTCTGGCGAGTATGATGCTGTAATAGCTGGTCCAGAAGAAATCGTGAAAAGAGTGACCAAAACAGTTAACATTATTGCGAAAAGTAAAATCGAACTGGAGATAAGGACCACTGTGATACCGGGTCTAATTGGTACTCCTGATGAAATTTCAAGAATTTCCATCTGGGTTTCTAGGCACTTGGAAGGTAAAGATGTGGCATATGTTATCCAGCAGGGATTGCCTGAAAATGCCATGAGGGAGAGTTTAAGAGAGGTTGCACCTTTTGATAGATATGAGATTCTTAATCTCGCTAGGCATGCCCATGAGTTCTGGGACAATGTTTGGATTCGGACAAGAGATCAGGGGAATGAAAGAGTTTAATTTGTAAGCCGAGAAATCCCCTTTCGTGAGATGGGGGACTAGAGGCGTAATATACCAACACAACATTAGTATATTCTCTATTTTATAAATATATATTATCAAAGCATAGTGTCTACTAATGATTAAAGCCAACAAATGCCGTTTATATCCCAACAAAGAGCAACAAGAGCTTTTTATGAAACACATCGGTGCGTGTAGGTTTACCTATAATTGGGCTTTAGAAAACAAAATAAGAGCCTATGAAACGGAAAAAAAGCATCTATCCAGGTTC
>JAFGOO010000024.1 GCA_016926455.1 Methanosarcinaceae archaeon
GAACGAGGGGAAGGGCTTGTGGACTTGTGAACGATGGTTCAAAGAATGAAGCAAGAAGCTCCACGCGTAAGCGTGGAGTAGTTCACTAGCATAGTAATGTACAAATGTATATATAGTTCTAAGACCAATATAAAGATATTACTTAGAGGTGGCTAACATGATTTCCATCCAGTCTAAGATAAAAAAGAGGTTAGAGAAGTTCGTTGAACTTGACGTCAATGGGCTTCGCCGACATGTACTGTCTATATTCTTAAAAGCTAAAACTGTTACAGTAGATGATTTACATACAGCTCTTACAAAAAAATACGATGTGTCCAGAAGTGCAGTCGCGTCTATGGTAGGATACATTCATTCAAAGCTTGGAATCCTTCGAGCGCACAAAGAATCTTATAAAACCCCCACAGTCTATGCTTTGAAAGAAGAGTATATAGATTTAATAAAATCCACTCTTGATTCTAAAATATTGGCTTCTTCTACTTCCACAACCTGAAAATCTATCGAAGCTTGAAATGACATGGCACTTGTAAAAGACGCGCCAAGGACAGCTACAACAATAGTTATCCAATCCGATGCCAATGCCCGCATAACTCACTCCCGTAATCCATATTATAGCCTCATGCGCCGTTTATTCCAGGAAGATGCTACTGCTGTTCGCGGACAGAAGTTTCTCACGATGGTTGAAGAACGCCAACGAAGCGGTAATCCAATAAAAACAAATGAATGGCGGGAGATTATCGAAGAACTGGATACAGGTCGCGCCTCATTTTACGCAATGCGCAATAAACTCCTCGGTGCAGGTCTAATCTCTAACAAAAACCGTGAATACCGCCTTTCTGGACAGTTCAGCAAAGACCTGGTAGATATGGCAAAATGGTGGTGGACTGCAGTTTTGAATGACAACCCGGATAATCTCTAATTTTTCTTTTTGACCCGTGCCCTTGCATGATCTGCGACTTCATCCGGCTTGATCTTGATCCGTGCTACACCACTACACATAGCTGCCTTTGCAACCGCTGCGGCAACCATTGGAACTACCCGTTCGTCCAGTGGATTGGGGATAATATAATCTTCTCGAAGTTCTGATCTCCCTACTATTTTAGCAAGAGCATTTGCTGCCGCCATTTCCATCTCGGAGTTAATATCATGTGCCCGTGTATCCAGTGCACCCCTGAAAATTCCAGGAAAACCGAGGCAATTGTTAATTTGGTTTGGGAAGTCCGATCTTCCTGTTGCTACGATACGTGCACCTGCAGACTTCGCATCGTCTGGCATGATCTCAGGAATTGGGTTTGCCATTGCAAATATTATGGCATCAGAAGCCATGGAACGTACCATCGCTCTACTCACAATACCACCTGTTGAAACACCAATGAACACGTCTGAACCCACAAATGCATCTGCAAGTGTTCCAGATATTTTTTTCGTGTTTGTTATTTTTGCAATTTCCTCTTTCACCTGATTCATGCCCTCAGTTCGTCCTTCATATATGATGCCACGGCTGTCGCATAGAAGTATGTTTTCGTTTTTGATACCAACGTGTACAAGTTTTTTTGTAATCGCCACACCTGCAGCACCTGCACCGCTGACCACTATCCTAACATCAGACATGCGCTTCCCAACTATCAGTAAGGAATTCACAAGTCCTGCAATTGTCACGATCGCTGTCCCATGCTGGTCGTCATGGAATACTGGAATTATCAGTTCTTTCTTAAGCCTATCCTCGATTTCAAAACACCGCGGTGCGCTAATGTCCTCAAGATTGATTCCACCAAATGTGGGAGAGATGTGCTTCACGGTCTTTATTATTTCTTCTACGTCAGTAGTATCGAGGCATATAGGAAACGCGTCCACGCCTGCCAGTGTCTTAAAAATAATCGCCTTGCCTTCCATAACAGGCATTGCTGCGTATGGTCCGATATTACCAAGCCCGAGCACTGCAGAACCGTCGGTGACGACCGCAACAAAATTACCCTTGGAAGTGTACCTGTATACTTCATCCACGTTTTTCGCAATCATCCTAGAAGGTTCTGCAACACCTGGTGTATAGTCCACACTGAGGTCATGGGCTGTTCTCAAGGGTACCTTGCTTGCGACCTCAAGCACCCCATGATCCAGTTCGTGTACCTTGAGCGATTCATCGTAGATCGACCTGAGCATCTTTTTTGATTTGGATTTGGATATGGAATCTGACATTTTTACCACCTTGTAGTAATATTCAACTTGGAGAAATAATATACAGTGTAAATATCAATTGGTAATATATATAACTTGATGTGCAAATTCTGGTATGTGAAGTCTTACGAATGCAGTCTTGTTGATATAGCGCCAACAATCTCGAAAATCCTTAATATCCCCATGGTACCGCCTGATGGCACTTATTTGAAGGAAGTAGTTGAGTACGCAAAAGAGCATGAATGCCAGAAAGCAGTGATAATAATCGTAGACAGTCTTGGATGTTCATTATACAGGTATTATATTGAAATTATGCCATACCTGCGGGGAATTGCTGAATCTGGAATCCTTTTACGATGCAGATCCACTGCAGACTATACCACACCAGCAATAGCCTCCATATTTACAGGATATTACCCGGAGGAGCATCATATTTACGCAACGGATGATATCTACGTCGAGCGGGCGAAGGATGCATCGAACCCAAAAATCAAATCGATTCTAGAATGGGCACAGGAAGCCGGACGGAAGTCCTCAGTGGTTATTGAAAGTCGTGGAGCAGATTCGTTTTTAGGACGTGTTATCGAAACGTTCGGTGTTCCAGACTCAAAAGATATCATTGAATACGACAAAAAAATTTCAGACGCTGCTGCCCATGCACTTGAAAATAATCCCGACGTTCTAGCAGTACACCTCAGGGCAATCGATCGGTATGCACACAGAGCCACCACATGGAAAGAAATGAGTTACGCAGTGACTACTATAGATGAGAACATCGGGCAGATATTTTCGAATGCCGAAAAAGGGACGTTATTTTTTATATGCGGTGACCATCCGATTCACGCAGCTGAGAAATGGCTAAAATCCGCTTCTTTTTACGAGATTGAAAGTTATAAGAACAGGCTTGTACCACTCATTATCGGGTCAAGTTGATCATGCAAAATTCTTAAAAGAAAGTTTTGTGAAAATGTGTATTGTAGATATTTATGCATGGTCATGGACCCAGAACTCACCGTCTATTGTGAGTTCCTTTTTCCAGATTGGTACCTCGGATTTCACGCGTTCAATGGCCTCACTTAAAACCGGAAACAGCTGGATCCTGTGAGAAGATGCAACAACAATATAGACAATATCCTCGCCCGGATCAATTCTGCCGATCCTGTGATGGATCAAAACATCCAGTATGCCCTCCTTTTGTTTGAGTTCAGCACAGATACGACTAATACTTTCATCCGCCATACTCTCGTATTTTTCGAATTCAAGCATATGCGTCTGAATCTTTCCACTATATTCACGTACTATTCCCGTAAAGGTGCCAATGGCTCCTGCTTTTTTTATTTCCGGGTTTTGACGTACTTTTTTAATCAGATAATCAAGAGTTATCCATTCTGGCTGGGCACATGTGAGTTTTACCAGTTCATCAATGTCCCAGTCAGCATTGGCAGGCAACCTTGCCACCACATTTGAGAGTTGCGTATCCGTGTATTCACCCAATACGATTTTGGGGTGCGAGCTTTCCTTGTCGCCTTCAAC
>JAFGOO010000192.1 GCA_016926455.1 Methanosarcinaceae archaeon
TCCACAAAAGAGGCGTTTGCGATCTTTGAGAATCTGTATCGTTATGGAGGCTCAGGAATACCTATTGGGGGATGCCGCGCAGTTGTGGACTCCCTTGCGGATATTATCATCTCAAATAACGGTGTGATTCACACAGATACCGATGTCTCAGAAATCATTATCAGTGGAAACACAGCAGCTGGTGTTGTGGCCAATAAAATCGAATATTTAGGTGCTGTCATCATAAGCGATATTGGACACATTGAAACAAACCGGTTGTGCAATGGTGCGGTGGAATCCTGGAAGTACACACATTATCTCGAGAAAATCAGGAAAATAATTCCGTCTGCCGGTGTAAAAATCTGCCTATCAAGCGATGAGCCGCTGATCGGACACGGCGGTGTAATTCTAACACCGAATGCAAGGCGTATAAACGGAATGAATGAAGTTACGAACATCGATCCGAGTCTTGCGCCCCCGGGCAAGCATCTTCTGATGTCCCATATGTGCGTGAAGCAGGACAGGCTAAACAATCTCGAAGAGGAGATCGATCTTGGATTGCACGATCTTGAAGAGATATTTGCAGGGAAGAAATACGAAGTCCTGTTGATTCAATCGCATTCCGGTGGATGGCCTGTCAACAGGTCGGCATCAGGTCTGGACGTTGGCAACGAGACCCCATTCTCAAATCTCTATGTCGTAGGTGATGGCGCAAAGGGTGAAGGCGGCATAGAGGTCGAGGGTATCGCTCTTGGGGTTTTGGCTACAATGAACATGTTTTTAGATCAGGTGTAAACAGGTTGAATGCATGTAATTAAACTTATGTAGTGGTTTATCATTCACATAAACATGCCCGAATTTGTGACTTTTTCCCGCAATGTATTTCTTCCTGTTACTAATATGTGCAGAAACAGGTGCGAATACTGTGGTTTCAGGCGCGAACCAAATGATCCTGATGCACAACTTATGTGTGTTGAGGATATTATCTCAGTTCTTGTGAAAGGTAAAGAAGCTGGATGTACTGAGGCACTTTTTACTTTTGGCGAGTATGCAGATGAAGTTCCAGGATATAAAGAGCGTCTCAAAGAGTTTGGTTATTCTACAACTATGGAATATCTGGTTGAACTCTGCAACATTGCCATTGGGATTGGGCTTTTACCGCATACGAATGTCGGTGCACTTACAAAATCCGAACTTGAAATCCTAAAACCGCTAAATGCAAGTATGGGGCTTATGCTTGAAACAACCGCAAGGCTTAGGGTCCACAGGAACTGTCCCGGAAAGGACCCCGCATTGCGCCTTAAGACCATCAGGGAAGCCGGGGAACTTAAGATTCCTTTCACCACAGGTATTCTTGTGGGTATCGGAGAATCCGTGGGCGACAGGATTGATTCACTTCAAGCCATCGCATCAATCCATGAGGAATATGGGCACATCCAGGAAGTGATTATCCAGAATTTCACTCCAAAGCCCAACACGCCCATGGCTGATCATGTCCCTCCGACTCAGGATGAAATGATTCAGGTTGTAAGGCTTGCGTCCAAGATACTACCTTCAGATGTTGCGATTCAGGTAGCCCCGAATCTCATTGACCCTTATATCCTTATCCAGTGTGGGGTTTCCGATCTTGGGGGAATCTCGCCCACAACCATTGATTGGATAAACCCCGAAGCTGAGTGGCCAAGTGTCTCTGAGCTACAAAAAATCGTACGAGAAATACCCCTGTGTGAGAGGTTGCCTATATATCCGCAGTATGTTCAGAAAGGATGGTATAGTGAGAATCTCAAAGAACTTATCAAAACTCTCTCAGATGAAAATGGATACCGGAAAACTTTAAGTGTATAAATGGTGTTACAGTTCAGGCTCATAAAAATGGATATGGTGATATGAGAAACACAACTTCAGCAATTTCAGATGAAGTAATTCAGCGAGCACGGCTGGGAAAGTGCACAAAAGAAGATGCTATGTCACTTCTGAATGTCAATCCCTTCGAGCTTTTTTCAATGGCAGATGAACTCCGTTTTGAGGCAGTGGGAGATACTGTTACATACGTAATTAACAGGAACATCAACTTCACAAACCGATGTATTGGAAATTGCGGGTTCTGTGCATTCAGGAACAACAATGGATACCGTTTAACACTTGAAGAGATTATGGAAAAGGTAAGAGGGGCTGCAGAAGTAGGTTCAACTGAGGTATGCGTTCAGGGTGGTCTACTGCCTGATGTGAACCTTGATTTTTACCTTGAGATACTTGAATCAATAAAGGCAGAATATCCAGACATGCATATCCATGCGTTTTCTCCCATGGAAGTGTATTATGCAGCTCTCCAGAGCAATATTCCAGTCAAGGATGCTCTTGAAAAACTCAAACAAAGCGGACTTGATACAATGCCGGGTACAGCAGCTGAAATTCTATCCGACAGGGTGCGAAGGGTGATATGTCCGGCTAAGCTCAAAACTGCTGAATGGAAGAATGTTGTGACACTTGCCCACAAAACCGGTATACCCACAACAGCAACGATGATGTACGGGCACATTGAGACTATAGAAGAGCGAATAGATCATATCCTTATAGTTCGGGATATACAGAAAGAAACCGGTGGATTTACGGAATTCGTGCCACTTCCTTTCATGCCATACAATAACAAGATTGGTGAAGAGGTCCTAAAATCCGGAAGGTTTGCCACGACAGGAGTGGAGGATCTGCAGATGCATGCTTTGATACGTGTGCTACTTAACACCCATGTTGCTAATGTTCAGGCAAGCTGGGTAAAACTTGGCAAAAAACTTGCCCAATTTGCACTTTATTGTGGTGCCAACGACCTTGGTGGCACTCTTATGGAAGAAAAGATTTCAAAATCCGCAGGTGCAGGACATGGGGAATATATGTCACCTGAAGAATTTGAATGGATGATCCGTGGGTCGGGCAGAAATCCAAAACAGCGAAATACGCTGTACCATGGTGTATAAGATGAGGGCAGTAATCCCATATAAAAAACCAAACGCAAAATCGCGGCTTTCTTCAGTTTTGGAACTTCACGAGCGTGAGGAGTTCGTGGAATTTATGCTAAAAGACGTGGTTACTGCAATTTCGAAAGGTGGGATTGAAGCAATCGATATTATCACCACTTCTGCTGGTTCGGTGGTAGATGACATCGAAGCAAATGTTATAGTGAACGAACTTGGACTGAACGAAGCGCTCAACGGTTACCTTAAAATTGTCAATGAACCTGTACTTATTGTCATGGCAGACCTGCCGCTTATGACTCCTCTCCATATAAAGGAGATTACGGCATCAGATAAAGATGTGGTAATCGTACCTGGCAAGGGGGGTGGCACAAATGTTCTTTTTATCAGAGACCCTACCAGTTTCTATGTCAAATATTATGACTCAAGTTTCCTGAGCCACTGCGATATTGCCAGGGAAAAGTCTCAATCTTTTGAAGTGTATGATTCCTTTTTGGTCAGTACAGACATCGATGAACCTCACGATCTTGTGGAACTCTTGCTACATGGGCAGGGATTGTCAAAAAGTTATATCCAGAAGAGATTTGGAATTGAAGTTAGCAAAGGGCGTGTTAAACTTCAACCACATCAAAAATTTAATTCAAAAATTGGTGAGATGGTCGAATAAGATTTTACTGAAATTTGTGATGATGTGGTAAACAATCTTGCAAAAACAAAAGATGTCCTTATATCTGTTACTGTATCAAAGGGATTGTATGTTGATGGTTCTAAGCTTGTTTAGCTGGTTAGGTGGCATTATACAAAAGACGTGGGATTAGTGAATACTCTACTCACTTAAGTGACGGGCTGTATCCCACCTTTGAAGAGGCGGGGATTAGCCCTTACTTGATCCTGAAAAACCTTTCATGAAAGCATATTGCATTATTTTCAATTGGTAATCCTGAACATAAATTTTTGCATACCAGTAATTGACTTCATTGCATTTTGTGAAGACAAAACAAAAATTTGAATACATTTGAAATCATTTTCTTTCCATCAGGTCAAGGAGATTAGTCGATGCAAAATCCGATTTTTAATGCAATATACAAAAAAATTGAAAGCGAAACTTATGCAAATATACTTGGTTTGAAACTGGTTAAACTGGACTATGGTTATTCTTTGGTGAAAATGGCTTATTCGAAAGACATAGAAAACATGTTCCAGACAGGGCATGGTGGAGCGATATTTTCCTTGATTGATGAAGCGTTCGGAGCGGCTTCAAACTCTCATGGGACGGTTGCTGTGGCTTTGAATGTGAACGTTACCTACGTCAAACCGGCTTTTAAAGGGGACACCCTGTATGCGGAGGCAAAGGAGGTCAGTAGGTCGAACAGGATTGGCACCTATGATATCAGGGTTATGAACGACAAAGATGAACTGATTGCTGTCTGTCAGGCAGTTGCGTACAGAAAAAAGGACAGGTTGCCATTTCTAGATTAATTTTCCTTTAGCGAAATTTGTATTAAGAGGAAATAATAGATTACAAAAACCATCATTGTATGGAAATCATTGGAGAGTAATGTGAGCAGGTTGAGGTTTAGGGTTTGTGGGGGAATGGGGGGTAAAAAAAGACCCGCTCACACTCTCAATAATATATATTATTTATTTATATATAAATATTGCCCAATTTGAAGTTTCAAACTTCTATATATCTAGAAAATAGCAAAATAGTTACAACAAAAACCTTATTTGAATAACTGAAAGTATATAATACTAACATGATTAAGGAACGAGTAATATGCTAAAAGATTATATTGATTTGGAATATAGACCAAAGGACGATGATTTTGTCTGTGAGTACCGTATAGAACCAGCAGAAGGAGTTACTTTTGAGGATGCATGCAATCATATGGCTGGTGAGAGTTCTATCGATACATGGAGTGATATATCCACACTCAGCCCGGAACTGGCAGAGAGTCTGAAACCCCATGTGTATTATATAAATGAAGAACAGCAGACCGTGAGGGTCGCATACAAACAGGATCTTTTCGAAACAGGGTCAGTTCCCCAGATGTTAAGCGCGATAGCCGGCAATATCTTCAGTATGAAACTGCTGGATAGTCTGCGGTTTGAGGATATTGCATTTCCAAAAGATGCTATTCAGAGGTTCAAGGGTCCGAAGTTCGGAATGCATGGAGTACGTGAACTTATTGGAGTAAATGATAGACCTCTTGTGGGGACGATCGTAAAGCCCAAGGTGGGGTTGACATCGGAACAACATGCTGAGGTTGCCTACAATGCTTTTGCCGGCGGCTGCGATCTTGTCAAGGATGATGAAAATCTCACAGACCAGAAATTCAACCGCTTTGAGAAACGGGTAGAACTAACTCTGAAGGCACAGTCTAGGGCGGAAGCAGAGACCGGCGAGAAGAAAATGTATATGTGCAATATAACCGCTCCCACATGTGAGGAGATGGTCAGGAGGGCAAAGGTGATCAGTGATCTTGGCGGGACGTATGTGATGATTGACATAATCCCTACAGGATGGACAGCTCTTCAGTCCCTGCGTGAGGCAACAGGGGAAATGGGTCTTGTCATTCATGCCCACAGGTGTATGCATTCGGCAATCACACGAAATCCACATCATGGAGTGAGCATGCTGGTTATCGCAAAACTTACACGTCTTATCGGACTTGACCAGTTGCACATAGGAACAGTGGTTGGGAAGATGCACGGTGGAAGGAATGAGGTACTTGCTATCCGAGACGAATGCGTGCTGGAACATGTCCCTGCAAACGAGGCTCTGCATGTCCTTATGCAAGACTGGGGAGATATAAAGCCCATGTTCCCAGTTGCTTCAGGTGGTCTTGAGCCTACCATGATTCCTGATCTGGTCAAAATATTCGGAAATGATGCCATCATGCAATTTGGCGGCGGAATACATGCCCATCCCATGGGGACAGCAGCAGGTGCAACTGCATGTCGCCAGTCCATTGATGCAGCACTTAGCGGTGTAACCCTTGAAGAGTATGCAAAAACCCATATTGAATTGAAAGCTGCGCTTGAGACGTGGAGATAATAAGAATATAAAATTAATTCGTATAAGATGAACATTACAACAGAGGTCTTCAGGATCGACAGCATTAACTTTGAGGAAACTATCAAAAAAGCTGCATTGATCCTCAAAAAAGGTGGTATTGTAGCGTTTCCAACAGAAACGGTATATGGACTTGGAGCCGATGCACTGAACCCGGAGGCAGTGCGTAAAATTTTCAGGGCAAAAGGACGGCCTGCTGATAATCCATTGATTGTCCACATCGCATCTAAGGAGCAACTCTACAAACTTGTTATGGAGGTACCTGTATATGCCACTGGGCTTATGGATGCGTTCTGGCCGGGTCCTTTAACACTAGTCCTTAAAAGAAAGAATGTCGTGCCGGACATCACAACAGGCGGTCTTGATACAGTAGCTATACGGATGCCTGATAATCATATTTCCCTTGAGCTGATAAGGGAAGCCGGTACACCCATCGCTGCCCCCAGCGCCAATGTCTCGGGAAGACCAAGTCCCACAGATGCTGAGCATGTGATTGCCGACCTTGCGGGGAGGATAAATGCTGTGATAGATGACGGATCTGTCAAAATAGGGGTCGAATCCACGGTAGTGGATGTGACCGGCGATATCCCAGTGATACTCAGACCCGGGGGTATCGGAATCGAGGATATCAGGAAATTGGCAGGAGATGCGGTTATCGGCTACAACGACAGGTTGGTGGGTGGGGAGGAAGCTGTAAGGTCTCCTGGCATGAAATATACACATTATTCACCGCAGACCGAGATGGTCCTTGTTGAGGGTAAAGGCGGGGAGGTCTCGGATAAGATATCTGAGCTGGTAGCAACTGGTCATGAAAATGGTATGCTTCTGGGGCTACTGATTACTGAAGAGACAGCATCACATGTATCTGCAGACGAGATGTACTCTCTCGGGGAAAGGGACAAACCCGAGCAAGCTGCCAGAAGTCTTTTTACGGGACTCCGCTGGCTGGATAGCAGGGGCTTGGACGTAATCATAGTGGATGGTTCGGTGAAGCATGAAGGCATTGGGGCTGCAGTTCTCAACAGGTTGAGAAAAGCGGCAGATAGAATCATCTAGATATGATGTTCTTGGAGTTTCCCGGCAATCTCTGTAATCATTTATCATCATAAAATCATTGTATTTTAAAGATTGAAATTTAGGGAGCTCTGTAGAAAACCTATTGAAATCATGTACAAAGAACTAATATTTACGATAATTGGGGTGTAGGGGTAAAAAAAGCCCATGACTTTAGTCGTGGGAGTAGTCAGAAATCCGACCATGAACATTCGGCACTGTCAGGAATCATATCTTTTTAAATAGAAAAGGTTCATACTATAATATGCTGGGAGATGGAGAACATGAAAGAGAAAGGTCAGTATTTCAACGAAGCCGTTGAAACTATGGAACGTGGAGATTTGGATGAATTGGTTGATGAACGTATAAGGTATACTGTCAACTATGCCGCAAAACACTCTCCTTTTTACAAAAAGTGGTTCAGTGAACATGGGATTAATCCAAAAGATATCCGAACTCATGAAAATCTGCTGGAATTACCAATCATATCCGGTGAAACTATAAGGTCAAATCAACCCCCCGAAGTGAGCGATTTTTTATTCAAGAGTGTTGGTTGGGAAGATGTATATACGATCCACGAAACAAGCGGTACCAGTGGAACACCAAAGTCGTTCTTTCTCACATGGAACGATTGGCAGCGATATGCAGAAAAATATTCCAGAATATTCATTTCTCAGGGTTTTGGTCGCGGTGACAGAGTGGTTGTCTGTGCCTCCTACGGGATGAACGTTGGCGCCAATACGATGACGACTGCTGCAAATGAAATCGGCATGACCATTATTCCTGAAGGAAAGTGCACTTTTCCAGTGCGTGTGATTCGGTCATACCAGCCCACAGGTATAGTGGGAAGTGTTTTCAAACTTCTCCGATTGGCCAATCGAATGTCCAAAGAACAATTAGACCCAAAGAAATCGAGCATCGAACGTCTTGTTGTGGGCGGCGAGAGCTTTGCCGAAGAATCTAGGCAATACCTGTCTGAGGTATGGGGTTGTGATGTTTACAATACCTACGGTAGTACTGAAGGAACCATGTGTGGCGAGTGTAGTGAACTGAACGGTCTCCATGTGCCAGAAGATTTCGTACATATGGATATATACGACCCTATTAAGGGGGAATTTGTACCTGATGGAGAATGCGGAAGAGTCGTACTTACCACATTACTTTCAGAAGGAGCAAAAAGTGGTACTCTTCTTCTTAATTACGATACTGAAGATACAACTGTGGTCCTTACACGTGGTCGATGTGAATGCGGGCGCACACATATGAAAATCACAAGCCCCCAAAGAGAAGCTGAAACTTTTTGGATTACGGGGACGCCTTTCAATAAGGTGGATGTGGAACGGGGAGTGTTCCAACGGGAGAATATGGAATACCTGACAGGTGAATATGAGGCATTCCTGTATGGTGGGGATGATGAAGGTGAGACTACCCTAAGGGTAAGCATGGAATGTAACGATTTTGAAAAATGTGATCAAGATACGGTGTCTGAGAATTTTCTCAGGGCATTTTTTCAGTTCAAGCCAGGACTTGCCCAGTCGCATGCTGAAGAGACGTTCAAGATTATTTTTAACTTCACTGGTCCAGACGAATTGGAATTGTACCGGGTAAAAGGTCGACCAAAACGGTTGGTGGATCGGAGATAGTCGCGTTTGATTTATTATGGGACGATTGTAAGTTTCTATAATGCAGGAAAAAAATAACAAATAATATTTCTAGGTTTAATGTCAACCTGCTCAGGTAAAGTTGAGAAAGGTGAATCTATTGAAAACCGAAAAAAAGGAAAATATGCTTACAAAGCAGAAGTATATTGCGATTATTAAGAGAAATAAGCAGATAAACAAGGTAAACATTTTCGTTCTTGCTGCAGGGCTGCTGCTTCCATTAGTTGGCTACAAGGAGATTGGAGATCAGGTTCTATGGCTTGGTATTATAATATTTGTCTATACCATGGGGTCTAATCTAATAGCAAGGACTCAGATTCGGAAGTTGGGGTAAATTTCGAATATATCCGGGTTTAGCATTATCATTCTTTCTTAAAAAATGTCTTAGTGCGCGTGTTTCATTATTACCCCCCCCATTTCCGGTGGAAATTATATATAAGTATGTAATAATGATCACTATACAGATGAAAATCTAAAATATCAAATTAGTAGCAATAGCAGGTATGTCAAGTTTCTTCAATTAACGCTAACAACATCTTTTTAATCCTCAAGCCCATAAATCCACCAAGAAAACCCTCCTTCTGTCGGATTTACTTGAAGTACATAATTTTTTAAATTATATACAACAAGAAAAAAGGATTGTCCACATGGCTGAACTAATAGCAAGCGAACAAATGCAAGATTATTTCAACGGGCTTGAATCAAGACTCAAGCGCGAGATTGAGATCGCAAACACGGCGCGCTCTCGAGGGAAGGACCCAAAACCCTATGTTGAGATCCCACTTGCAAAGGATCTTGCTGACAGGGTGGAAAACCTGATTGATGTCAAAGGTGTAGCAGAATGTATACGTAAACTGGAAGAAACCATGTCGCGCGAGGAGGCTGCACTTGCTATCGGGAAAGAGGTGGCAGAGGGTGCGGTTGGTTTTTTTGGTTCAAAGGTAGAGGCATTGGAAGCTGCAATCAGAGTATCGGTCGCAATGCTTACTGAAGGTGTGGTTGCGGCACCAATTGAGGGCATTGACGGAGTGACCATTCGGAAAAATGATGATGGAACAGAATATCTTAGTATATTCTATGCAGGTCCCATCCGCAGTGCGGGTGGTACTGCTCAGGCACTTTCTGTACTTGTCGGGGATTACGTGCGTCGCAGTGTGGGTCTTGACAGGTACAAAGCTCGCAAAGAAGAGGTTGAGCGGTATGTAGAGGAAATTATTCGGTATCGAGGTCTTGCAAATCTCCAGTATATGCCATCTGAGGCTGAAATCCGTTTGATTGTGGAGAACTGTCCCATATGCATCGACGGTGAACCAACAGAAAAGGAAGAGGTGGAAGGACACCGTGATCTTGAAAGGGTCGCAACGAACAGGGTACGCGGCGGCATGGCACTTGTGCTTGCAGAAGGACTTGCACTCAAGGCGCCAAAGATACAGAAACATGTCAAAAAGCTCAAGATAGATGGCTGGGACTGGCTTGATACCATGATATCTGGTACAAAGAGCGACGGTGAAGAAATGGAAGTTCAGGTCAAACCTAGGGATAAGTACCTGCGTGATCTCATAGCCGGGCGTCCAGTATTCTCACATCCTTCCCGTCCCGGAGGTTTTCGTCTTCGGTATGGCAGGTCTCGCAATACCTCTTTTGCAGCAGCAGGTATTAGCCCTGCTGGAATGGTGCTGATGGATGATTTCATTGCTGCAGGTACTCAGCTTAAAGTAGAGCGTCCTGGGAAAGCAGCAGGTATTGCACCTGTGGATTCCATAGAAGGACCCACTGTAAGGCTCAGATCAGGGGATCTTGTCCGGATTGATGATATTAAAGATGCACATTCTCTCCGTCCAGAGGTCGAAGCTATCATCGACTTAGGCGAGATATTGATAAACTACGGTGACTTTCTTGAGAACAACCATCCGCTTATTCCCTCTTCCTATTGTTTTGAATGGTGGGTTCAGGAATATGAAAAAAAGGTTCAGGATGCGGACATCGATGAAGCATTGCTGAAGGAACCAACCCAAGAGGTTGCACTTGATATCGCAGACAAGTATGGTGTGTCCCTACATCCAAAGTTCACGTACCTCTGGCATGATATAACGATAGAAGAGTTCAAGAAACTGGTAGGTTTTGTCTCTGAAAATGGTGCTCTCAGTCCAGATGTTTCTGTTCTGGAGCTACCCTATGAAACTTCGTTTGCAACCGGTCTAAAGACCATCCTTGAGAATCTGCTGGTGCTACACAGGGTAAGGAACGGGACGATAATGATCGATGAACCACTTCCCTTTGTCCGATGTTTGGGACTTGGTCTGGACCTTACGCGTACTTGGGAGAATATTGACACCGATGATGTACTGGATGCTGTGAACTGGCTGAGCGGTATGAACGTTCATGCCCGTGCGTTGGTGCGTATCGGTGCAAGAATGGGCCGTCCTGAAAAATCAGATAAGAGGCGGATGTCTCCTGCGCCGCATGTGCTGTTCCCTATCGGCGATTCAGCAGGCAATACAAGAAAACTGGGCACAGCAGCAGGTTTCACTGCATCCATGAACGCCAAGGTGGGTGAAATACGGGTAGAGATCGGTACCAGAGTATGCCCTACATGCAGCAGGGAGACCCATGAATCCAGATGTGAATGTGGAGAGTTCACGGTTCCGAAGCTGTTTTGCCAGAGATGCGGAATTTCCATGAATCAGGAAATATGTCCCAGATGTGGACGGCAGACCACATCGGTGAGGATGCAGAATATTGATTTCAAGACCATCTACCAAAAAGCTTTTGAAAGTCTGGGTGAACGGGAGGGACTGGAATCGTTCAAGGGTGTCAAGAGGCTCATGTCAAAACACATGACCCCTGAACCGCTTGAAAAAGGGGTTTTAAGGGCAAAACACGGATTGTTCACGTTCAAGGACGGAACCGTACGCTACGACATGTCAGATCTACCCTTGACCCACATAAGATCTCATGAGATTGGGGTATCTGCAGCAAAGTTGCGGGATATGGGATATGATAAAGATATACATGGAGAACTGCTTACAAATGATGAACAGGTGGTGTCCCTTAAGGTCCAAGACCTTATCATATCGTATGACGCTGCGGACTATCTACTCAAGACCACGCAGTACCTAGATGACCTTCTTGTGAGATACTACAGGGTTGAACCCTACTATAAGGCAGAATTCATTGATGATATTGTTGGGGTTCTTCTGATAGGACTTGCTCCGCACACGTCTGCAGGTGTGCTTGGAAGGCTGGTCGGTTTTACTTCTGCATCAGTGGGATATGCGCATCCTTTCTTCCATGCAGCAAAGCGGCGGAATTGTGATGGTGATGAGGATTGCATCATGCTGCTACTGGACGGCCTTCTTAATTTTTCCCGTGACTACCTGCCTGATAAACGTGGTGGTCAGATGGATGCACCGCTTGTGCTCACAACCCGAATCGACCCAAGTGAGGTGGACAAGGAGGCGCATAACATCGATGTGTGTGCACGATACCCTCTTGATTTCTATGAGGCAACCCAGAGGTATGCTAATCCCAAGGAACTGGAAGGTATGATGGATCTTGTGAGCGGAAGGCTGGGAACGCCGCAGCAGTACGATGGTTTCATGTTCACACACGACACTTCTGATATCGCAGCAGGTCCCCTGCACAGCGCATACAAGACGCTGGGTAGTATGGTGGAAAAGATGGAGGCCCAGCTTGCACTTGCAGACAAGATACGTGCAGTGGATGCCCCAGACGTTGCAGAACGTGTGCTGAAGTCGCATTTCTTACCTGATATGATTGGGAACCTCAGGGCATTTTCACGGCAGGGTACGCGGTGCACCAGATGTGGGGCAAAGTTCAGGCGTCCGCCACTGACAGGAAGCTGTCCGAAATGTGGAGGGCGTGTGGTTCTCACAGTTCATGAGGGGGCTGTGAAGAAGTACCTTGAAGTGTCCCAGCGTGTTGCAAGCGAGTACAACGTGTCAATTTATATAAAACAGCGGATTGAACTGGTGGGTTACGACATCAAGTCGCTTTTCGGGAATGACAGATCAAAACAGATGGGATTGTCGGACTTTATGTGATAGGTGTTCCAATCGCGTTTATATGCTTGATGAGTTCTGTGAACATTTCGGTTTCAAGTTTCAGCACCTCAGCTTCGGTCATACCTATGGACATCTCGCCGTCAACGCTAAGGCGGTCAGGACCGCGGCGCACCAGCCTGTCAACGCCATCACTACTCAAGACTTTTTTGACCTCAGGGTCATGAACAAAGGCACGCCCGGGTATTAATACCGTCTCCTTTACATCCGACAGGTCAAGTGCTTCGATATCCTCGATGGTGATGAGACATGCCACATCCTTGTTCACGGGCGCGACGTTAACGCTGCCTCCAAGCTTATCGAATATCTCCTGCAGGCGAGGAGCGGCTATGCTGCTTGATATGATGGTTGCTTCTTTTGTGATAGTGGGAAGCTGTGAAAGTGCATCATCGTGATTACGGATGGCAAAGGGAGAGCCTATAAGAGGGTCTTCAAGGGGTGTGGCTGTGACCCTGAAGCTGTGGCGTTCTGCAGCTTCGCGCACGATCTGCTGGAAGTCAGAAACGGTATGAGGCGTCACGCCTTCTATGATGGGGGCATTGCCAAGAATGAGTCCCTGCTCCCGAGTGTTTGCGAACCTCATGAGTATGGCGCCTGTTGCACCCATCTCTTCTAGATCTGTAAGGGTCTTCTCAAGAACCTCACCATCGTTCACGCCGGGTATGAGTACCATTGCTGCATATACCTCACATTGTGCGCAGAACTCCCGGAGGACTTTAAGAGATGCTTCTGGTTTTGGATCATTCATGTAAGTGTGCCTAAGCTGCGGGTCTGTTGCAAATACCGTGAAGGATACCTCTGTCACTCCGTTCTCGATAAAGAACTGTGCCTCATTGCCTGTGTTGAAACCCTTGCCGCTGGTGTACCCAAGATGTATCGGCAGGCCGAACTGGGATAGAAAGGCAACAAGGTCCATCAGTTCCGGATAGCAGCTAACATCCCCTCCACCGCTAATGGTGAATTTGTTCACTTCCCCTGAACCGAACCGGATGGACTGCATGACAGATTGAATCACCATCTGCACTGGTTTGAATCCAGCATAGGATTCCCTGACACCGCGCGTGCAGTAATCACAGCCTTTTGTGAACGGGAAGCAGTACCTGCAACCAAAAGCCGGAACATTTTTTATTTTTTTAAAATAGCAGTAGCTGCAAAATCCACGGCAGTCAATCCCGGGGCTTCCTCCAATATCGGCAACGATTTCCATATCAATCGTGGGTAGTTGAAGTGGATGTTACTAAATCTTTGTGGTTTTGGAAGGTAAAACCCTATTTTCACATCGACTCAGGCGCCCCGATGC
The DNA here is from genome assembly GCA_016926455.1 of Methanosarcinaceae archaeon. Taxonomy (GTDB): domain Archaea; phylum Halobacteriota; class Methanosarcinia; order Methanosarcinales; family Methanosarcinaceae; genus JAFGQV01. The sequence goes on from JAFGOO010000192.1 coordinate 14,121, forward strand.
CCAGTGTATCAAGTGCATTTGCAAGTACTATGCGGGCACAATCCACCAGTGCAAGCCTGCTGTTGCGGTCCGTCTCGTCCTCGGCGCTGATAACAGGCACGAATCTGTAGAACTGGTTGAAGGAATCTGCAAGTTCCCGGGCGTAAATGGCAAATATGTGCGGTTTCAACTCCCTTGCAGACTGATCAAGCAAATTGTCGAACTGTGCCATCTTTTTGATTAATGCCACCTCTGAATCCTCCAGAAGCACGGATGGGTCGACGGTTGTGGCAGGGTTCCAGAGTCCTTCATCCTTTGCTTTTGCAAGGATGCTGCAAGCCCTTGCGTGGGAATACTGAATGAACGGTGCACCTTGCTTCTCGAAATCAAGAGCTTCCTTCCAGTTAAACACTGTGGACTTTTCAGGGGAGACCTTGACAATATCGTAACGCACTGCACCGATACCCACAATCGCTGCAACCTCTTTCTTGAACTTGTCCGGCATCTCAGGGCGGCGCTTCTCCACCTCCACAAATGCCTGTTCCTCAACCTGTTCAAATAGCTCGTCTGCTGTAATGAACTTACCACGCCGAGTGCTCATGGAACCTTCCGGAAGGGAGACAAACTCGAAAATAACAATCTCTGGTTCATTTTTTCCGATGGCATTCAGGATTGCCTTGAGCTGTCCTGATATCAGTTTATGGTCTGCTCCCAGAATATCAATTACTCGTTCTGCCTGCTCGCCCTTCCACTCATGGTATGCAATGTCACGGGTGGTATACAACGAAGTCCCATCGCTGCGCTGGACGACAAGCGACTTTTCAAAACCGTAGTCTTGAAGGTTCACAACAAGTGCTCCGTTGTCTATCTTAGTGAGTCCCGTGGACCTAATCTCATTCACGATTCTCGAAACCGCACCTGACCTCACAAAATCCGACTCATTGACAAATTTGTCATGTACCACGTTCATGTGAAGCAACGTTTTTCTGATACCTGTCACTGCAAAACCCACAGCCCTGTCAAAACGCTCGATGGTTTTATCATCCCCGCTTTCAACAAGCTGCATGAGCCTCTCGACCTCTGCCACCTTTTCAGGATGTGCTTCAAGTTCTGCATTTGCCCTAATATATACATCTGCAATTGCATGGTCTGGTTTCTTTGAAGTATCAAACTCGAACTGTGAAAGCGCCCATGACACGATTGCTATTTGCCTTCCCATATCGTTCACGTAATAATGAATCTCCACGTTATAACCCACGCGTTTAAGTATGCGCGTAAGGGTATCACCTATCACGGAATTCCTGATATGTCCAACATGCAGGGGTCCGTTGGGATTTGCCGAGGTGTGTTCTATGATTATCTTTCCTTCACAGAACCCACCTCCAAAACCATCAGTCTCGTGTCGTATCCTTGACACGGTTTCATCAAGATACCGGCGGTTTGCCCGGACGTTCAGGTAAGGACCCACTGCTTCAACACTATCAAGATATGAATCATTTGGTATCGCAACAGTCTTCGCGATCTTCTCGGCTATGTCCTTTGGGTTCTGTTTAAGCTTTGAAGCCAGCCTAAATGCGACCCTAGATGCAATGTCTGCATGTTGCGAAGGTTCAAGATTAAGATCATCCTTTCCATATCCTAGGGATTCCATGGCATCGTTCAGTATCAAAGTAACCTGCTGCTTGAATTCCAAAAACAAAAAACCACCTTCTATAAAAACTAAATTCCGGTACTGTACCTCAATATTGCGGCAATGCCGCCAAAAGCGTTCATTAGCTGGGAACCTTCCTCAAAATCAGTTGATATGAACGCTACCTCGGTCCCCATCTGGTCGCATATTTCTGACAGTTCGTCTACTATATCCACTTTTTCTACAACCTCAAGAATTGAACCGCACTTCGGGCAGTTACCAGGTGCTTCACTAGTCTCTCCAGGTTTCCATTTATGTGTAGAAGTGGTCGCATAATCGCATGAACCACATTTTATAATATCCTTTTCTGCCCTCAGATCCTCAGAGATCAGCAGTACATCCACAGCACCAACCTCCAGATTTGCCCTTATTTGTTCTATCCCGTAACTCGCTTTCCCAGAATCAGCCACCAGTTCACCAAAGAAGCGCTGCATCATTTTTTTCTCCACCATCAGATCAAGGTCCGAGAGTCTCTCGCTTGCTGCATTCACAAGTTCGGAAAGCCCTGACTCGTCGGTGTACGCCGCATCAAATAGCCCGATGATTTTTTTCTGTATTTCGTGGTGTAAGTATTCACCTGCTTCAAATTCTTCTTTGGTGGGAGATGGACCACCTATCAATACACCTTCAAAGTCCTTATGGTCTATGGCAAGGAACACTTCACTTGCTGCATCACCGATCCTTTTGTAGAAATCATGTATGGCAATGAGCCTAAGCTGCTGGAACCTGTGTGCGCTCTGCCCGCCTTTTCGCTGTTTTCCGGGAACCGTTGATGTCAAATGCCGATATGATTCAATACGTTTTCCCACAAGCAGTCCCACTGTTGCCTCACGCCTGTCGATGACAAGCAGACCATATGTCTTTTTCTCCCTCAGCATATCTTCCAGTGGCTGTAGGTAGAACGATGAATCGCAGTGGTACCTGTATGTGATTATAGGTTCAGGTGGTTCGACAATGATTGTTTCCATGTTTGTCTTGTTTGCTCCCACATCCACGGCACCTGTAAAGTACACAATACCATTCTCAGGTGCCCTATTGAGATATCGGAGTCTTGAAAGCAATGACTCAATAGCTCCTTGGACATTGGTACGCGTAAGTTTTGATTTAATGTTTGCTGCCTGACCATGCTCGTTTTTGAGCTGGGAGGTAATATCTGAAATTTGTTTATCGTGTGGGATATATAATGATATTAATTCAGTACCCCTGCCTTTTTTTGTCCTGAGCATCTCAAGTTTCCGTTTGAATTCATATTTCTGGTGTGCCGATTGTTCTGACATTTTGGAAGTGCTCCATGATTAAAGTGATATAGTGATTGGTAGTAAAAATAAGGTGATATTCTTCATTCCATAATTCAATACAATATCATATCAGAAGCAATACACCCAATTTTATAATCTATTCTATATATTGACGGTGTTATTTTTATTATGTCCTTACCCTATGTGGATGTTAGTGTAAATATAGGTTGTGACTGCAAAACCCTGAAAGATATTAGGTAATATTAGAGAACTTACCATCTTTTGACAGTAGAACGACCCTGCTGATTTCCACATCGTCTGCGATCTTGTAGCCAAGGTTATCAGCAACTTCTTTTGAAAATGAGAGTACTTCGTCATGCATAGGCATGGCTTCTCGTGGCAGGCGCCGTCTTGAAAAACCAAGATGCATGTATGCTTTAACTTCAACAAAATCGGGTTCTGCCTTTTTTATTAACTCTGCATAACCCTGTGGATTAAACATGTTAACACCTTTGATAAGTGTTATTCGAATGGCAGTCCTTGTATCCTTTTCCCGCAGGACCTTCAGGGATTCGTTGATCTTTTCCCACAATTCAGGTGATTTTGGTACGCAAACCTTAAGGTATGTATCTTTATCCGGTGCATCTAGGCTCATATATAGCTGGGATGGGTTTATTCTTTTTACCATTTTAGGATTTGTGCCGTTAGTGACAACAAAGGTGCTAATACCCTTTTTTGCATACTCCTCAACAAGTTCTGGTAGATAAGGATACAATGTAGGTTCACCAGAGAGTGATATTGCTACATGTTTAGGCTCATTGGCCTCTAACCAAAGGTCCTTTGGTGCTGAACCCCCAAATCCAGATATTAATTTACGCTGTGCTACAACACTATACCTCGCTATATCTACTGGAGAATCCCACACATTAGGCGCTGGTACATCGATTTCCGTGGGTCTCCAGCAGTGCAGACACCTCTGGTTACACATAAGCGTGGGGGTCATCTGGATACAACAATGTGATGTAATGCCATAGAACCTTGATTTGTAACATTTGCCCTCATCCTTTATTGAACGCCTTAGCCAAAGGCATGTCTTGACAGCTGAATGTGTGCCTGCGAGGCTGTATCCCTGCTTTTTTAAAAGTGTTTTAAAATCTGGTATATCTGGAATGTTCTGGTTTTGGGGGGACATTTGAGTTTAGATTGAATTATTTATATATATAAGAATCGGAGACGTCAATCAAACTTGAGCAGAGATGTCTTAAAAGTGTATAGGTCAACAACAGGCACCTGTGCAGGCACTGGCATAAGGTTCACGCGCTTCTGGAACTCGGTTTGTGACTGCCAGGTACCGGAATTGATTAAAAGCACGTTCTTGTATTGCTGGATTCCAACTGTATGAACGTGTCCGCAGTGAAGAATATCGGGTACCTGGTCGATAACAAAGTGGTCATACTTTTCCGGTGCAATAGAAACCCTGCTGCCGTAGGTGGGCGATAGATGCCGACGTTTCATCATCTCGACCATTGCAGTGGTTGGCTCCTGATATGATACACCTGGTACAGATTGCACAAGATCGTCAATTGAACGTCCATGGTACATCAGAACCTTCACACCGTCAAGGTTTACAAGTGCGGGATTGCCCACAAAGGTGATGTTCTCAGGAAAATCTGCAGTAATGTAATCTGGAAATCTTGGCTGCGGCTCAGCCTGACGTACTGCGTCGTGATTTCCGGGACCTATTATTACTTTGATATGTTGGGGTATTTCCCTGAAATATTCAGCTGCCTTCCTGTACTGCTCATATATGTCAAGTATCTGAAGTTCCTTTTCCTGGTCCGGAAATATCCCTATCCCGTCAACTAGGTCACCGGCAACCACAAGGTAACGTATCTCTTTTGAGATACAGCGCAGGGCTTCATTGGACACGTTCCCTTTTAAAAAATCAATAAAATCGCACCAAGCATTTTCAAGAAATGTAGAACTTCCGATATGCACATCCGATATAAAGACCGCTTTTCCAGAGGTTCCTGTCCTTCTCCCCATACCGTTCGGCAGTTCAGGCATAGTGATCTTATTGACAATCATCAGGTTCCCATCATTGGTAAGAGGACCTGTGACCCCTATCACCTCATCCAGAACCAGACTGTTTGCATGTTCGAACAGTTCTTTATCTACCACCCGCACAAGGGCCGAGAACGAACCCGTGGGGTCTTCCAGTTCAATGATCTTATGCCCGTTTGTGGTGATTTTTATGTCCGATACCATTCCTATGACAGATACTTCATTATAGTCCCTGTTTCCACCTTCTTGCAGAGTTTTGACTCTTCTGCGGTTCCTAGTTAGGCTTTCTATAGGTCTGGCATTTATCCTGCCGCGTATCATTTCGCCCAGTTTGCTGTACCTGTTCCTGAAGTATTGTGTGAATTCTACATACTCTCCAACACATGTTGACTGATTGGTAATGTCAAAAAGGACTTCAACAGGATTAACTGAGGTCTGGTAACTAGACAGGGACGAATCAGGTTGTATGGAGGCATATGTGGCAGAAGCTCTTGTAGGTAATTCGAGTTTGTACTTATGCTCAAAACCGTCAAGGTCTATGTGCTCAACCCCAATAACAAACACAGACTCATCAATGGTTGCAAGTATGTGCTCGACCAGTGCCTCCGGTGATCGATGGGATGCAATCATCTCCGCAGCATCCGGGCTTATCTGGTATCCTGCTTCTGCAAAAGGTGTTACGACATCAACTTCACTCATCATTCAACCTGAAATCTAAAATTATCGTAAATTAAATATCAACAATCTGCTATTTACGGTCAAACTGACTTTGTCAAATAAACCTTCATACTATAAGTATTATTTATTTGTTTATCACGTTGTATTAAGAAATATATAGACAGTACTTCACATAGCAGACGTAATTCATCCACTGTTTGAAAACGGGGGTCTTCTTACTCCAACGATGATAAAATAAGGGGCTACTTGTGACTGCTCCCACTACTAAATTTCGTGGGCTTCTACGGATTTAATACTGACAGATTGCAATCCCAATCTGAGAATGTTGATAGCTGCATTGTGCTCTCTGTCTATAACAAGACAACAGTTATTACATTCATGTGTTCTGTATGATAATGTTTTTTCAACGAGCAAACCACGTCTTGAGCACATTTTAGAAATATTTGCTGGATTAACCAATACAACAGTAGTAACAGCACTTTCAGCCTTGTACTTTGTTGAAGTGATCAATTTGTTCCATGCAGCATCTGATATACTCTTTGCAAGAAAATGATTTTTGAGCATGCCTTTAATATTCAAATCTTCAAAAGCAATAAA
>JAFGOO010000193.1 GCA_016926455.1 Methanosarcinaceae archaeon
GGATAGCTGTTAGGCAATTCATATTGTAGCTTCTTGTCGCACCAGGACAACGCCAATCTCTATCTTTCAAAGTCAATTCTTTATTATTAAATCCACAGATATTGCAGATTTTAGTCGATGGCTCGAATTGACCTATTTTTAATAAGGTTTTTCCGTTTCATAGGCTCTTATTTTGTTTTCTAAAGCCCAATTATAGATAAAAGTACACGCACTGAGATGTTTCATAAAAAGCTCTTGTTGCTCTTTGTTGGGATATAAACGGTATTTTTAGGCTTTAAGCATTAGTAGACAGTATATATTAACAACATATATATTTTTTGTATACAATAAATAACATGCTAATGTTGTGTTGGGATATTAAGCCTCTCATCCCTCATCTTACGAAAAGGGACTTCTCGGCTTACAGGTTAAAATGTATGATTGAATAGATTTTTATGTGAACATGCAATCATTAATCAGATAGTGATCCCAATGCGAACAATAGACTGGAACAAGGAATCAAAAACAATCATGATGATTGACCAGACCCTTCTGCCAAAAGAGTACAGGGTCATTGAATGTGCAACCCTGAGTTCACTGTGTGAGGCAATAAAAACCCTGCGTGTCCGTGGTGCACCCGCTCTCGGGGCAGCAGGAGGGTTTGGGGTGGCACTTGCCGCCACCTTGAGCAGTGCAATTGCCATGGATGGGCTGATAAAAGACATGAATGTGGCCGCAAGAACCATTAAAGCTACACGTCCAACAGCTGTAAATCTTGCCTGGGGTGTTGACAGGGTGATGCACGCAATTTCAGATGCCTATGATGTGGACGGGATTCGAGACATTGCGATCAGTGAAGCGGTTCGAATTGCTGAAGAGGATGTACTTATCAACAAAAAAATAGGACTGTATGGCGCAAAACTGCTGGATGACGGTGACACCGTGATGACGCACTGCAATGCTGGGAGATTGGCATGCGTGGACTGGGGAACTGCTCTTGGAGTCATACGCTCGGCTGTAGAGACTGGAAAAGAAATCAAGGTTATAGCGTGTGAGACACGTCCCTTAAACCAAGGAAGCAGGATAACCACATGGGAACTGATGCAGGACAACATTCCTGTGACGCTAATCACGGACTCCATGTCCGGTCACGTCATGCGGGAGAGGATGGTAGATAAGGTAATCGTCGGAGCAGATAGAATCACAGAGGATGTGGTATTCAACAAGATAGGGACATATACGCATTCTGTGATCGCAAAGGAACACGAAATTCCATTTTATGTAGCTGCGCCCATATCTACATTTGATTTTAAAGGATGGGAAGGTAGCGTCAGGATCGAACTCCGGAAACCCGATGAACTGCGCTTTTTTGGAAACGAGCAACTCGCACCTTCTGATGTTCCTGTGTATAATCCCGCATTTGATGTGACTCCCATGGAGAACATTACGGCAATAATCACCGAGCGTGGTGTGTTCCATCCACCGTTCCTTCTGGATGAGGTTCTGGCATAAATAAGATTTTTTTTCTGATCAGGAAAAATGAACAATTTGTACTTAAAAATGACTGCAAAATCCTAAACCAAAAAACACATGTTTGGAAGTCAATATTAACCGCAAAGTTATTAATCAAAAGACAGTTATAGGTTCATTATATACACGGAGGAAACATGGCTAAACAAAAATCAAGCGGTAGTGGACTTATGTCATCTGCGGGTCTCATGCGATATTATGAGGCAGACAAAAAAGCGATACATATAAATCCAAAAAGTGTAATTGCGTTTGGAGTTTTTACTGCTGTTGCCATCATATTTTTAAATGCGAGTTTCGGCCTCTGGCCATAAATAACTTTTTTGCTCGGAGTATCTTTGAGTAAAAAAACCCGCGGAAGGAAAAGAACAGCAAATTGCAGGTTAATTCAAGAAAGCAGACTCGAATAATGGCTTATTGGAGTGCTTCTTATACTTTTAGGCATTTACGTGATCTTGCATAATTCCACTTATACTGAGGAATAATCACTATCATATGAAGGAATTCTACCGTATCCACAACCTGAAGATGTTGAATACTCAATACAGGTTGTGGATAATTCCGATAATACAGATGTCCTGAAAACTGTTTAATTTAAAAGCCGGGATACGTACATTAACGGATTTTTAAGATTCCCTGATTCCAACACTGAAGTTGTGGGAATTGTTCTACTGCCGGGGGCAGGTGTGACAAAAGAAGAGGATCATGGACTTGCATTCAAACTTTCCAAGATGGAATATGCATCTCTTCTATTTGATCAGCGAAACCTTGGGGTGATAGACCCAAACAAAGACCTTGAGATCTTCAAAGAAGGTACTGAACCAATCGAGTACAAAATGGTTTATGATGCATTGAAAGCTGTGGATTTGCTGCGTGACCGGCCCGAGATAATTGATGATAAAATAGCAATCATTGGTTCAACCAATGGTGGCAGGTTCGCCATCATAGCAACTTCAATCGATCCCTCTATCAAAGGTGTAGTTGGTATCAGTTACAGGCGGGTATGATATAGACTCAATATACAATGCTTCAGTTACCGACTTGCAAGGATACAGTTTCTACAAATCCATTGATCCTAACATATATATTGGACTTATATCCCCTAGAAGGGTGGTTATGCTACACTCATTGAATGATTCGGTCATACCATATTCGATTGCGCAGAAAACCTTTGAAAAGGCAGGAGAAACAAAATCAATTCTTACTTTCAATGATACCAAACATGGATTTACTTCTTCAATGCGGTCATATCTTGAACAGGAGGTTGCACTTATTTTCAACTAAGTTTGATTGGTTGGATGAAGGGACGCCGTAAGATTCGAGTGGGTATTTGGGTTGACATTTTCGATTACTTAATTGGTAAAATCAAATCATAAATACCCAGCAAAAAACATAAATTAATACCAACCCTATATAGTAGGGGAGTTGCTTCTGGAAAGGTTGGGGAAGATTTGGGTGAAAATAATCATATTGCTTCAACAAAGTCCATCTACTTTATATCTTCTTTCGTAGTTCTTGCTGGCATATTATTTTTAGCAATTTCAAACTCATTCTATGAATACATGTTTTGGGGAGATGTAATACGAGACATCGGAATTGCACTGGTCATTGCTGGTAGTGTTGGATTGTCGCTGGAATACCATCTGCAGACTCATACATTGATGGGAATAGAACAGAGTATTGCCAATATTGTTAATGTAATCAAGGAGGTTATTCACAGGGAAGAGACATTGCTTGGAGAATGCGAAAGTATAGGTCTCATTAAAGTCTACAAACCACATTCAAAAACGGGTCCCAATTCAGAGTTTGACAGGGATATTCTTAAGCAATTGATAAAAGAAACTTCGTTCCTTAAGATATACGGGGTTTCAGCACGCCATTTTTTCCATCATGAGAGAAAGTATTATTCAAACCTGAGAGATGCAGCAAAAAAAGGTGTTTTGATCAAAGCGATGCTTGTGAATCCTTTTTCGGATTCTGCAAAAAAAAGAGCACGTCTTGAAGAGGAAATTGATGGAAAATACCATTATTTTCAAAGCAAGTTATTCAACGAAATTATGCTGTCTTCCTTTATAATCAACAAAGGTGCCATTACCGGAATGAATAAAGAAAACATACGCTTTTATAGTGAGGAACCTGCTTTTTTTCTGTTCATATGCAGCGATTTTTTGATCATTGAACCTTACCATTCCGGAAAAATCGATACTGACGAGATGGGAATCGTAGGCGGACATGTGCCTTCATTTAAGTTCAAAAAGGACTCTGATGCATATGTACGCTTAAATGCACATTTTGATAACTGTTTTAAGAATGGCTCTAAAAAGTTGTCAGAAGTAATAAAGAAATACGAATCTATTTCCTCACTCATATCCAATTCAACCAAATACGGTTGATATTGAAATATCAAAAAACAAAAAACTTTTCAAGAACATATAAAAAATAATTAACGATAATCTTTCCAGTAATACAGATCAGCAGCAAACAGATTTCCAGAAAATGCAAACCCTTCTGCTCGACAATACTCCTGGCAATAATGCGTAACATACTCACAATTTATGCATTTCCCTTCAATATTGTAATTTTTCAAATTTCAGAAATTGTAAAATATTTAAGAATTACAGCAAATATATCTTAAAATGGTTTTTCGAAGGTTATCGGCATTAAAATCAGCCAAAAAAAGACACTTCAATGCATCATCTGAGTAGATTATTACCACATCAGATGTACCTGCTGAGCAACCAACCTGTGAAAGAGCGAGGGGAATATTTTGCCTGCCTCCAAAAAGAGTCTGGAAAAACATGGGAACAGACGTTCTATCTGCAGATCAACAATTTTCTCATAATTTTCTTTGCTGCAGCATTTTTTTAAGGTATTCTGGTGTTACGTCAAAACACTAGTAAGTATCCCTTCCAGACTTATTCAAAAAAAGAATTGTTGTACCAATATTCTGTTGACATTCGCACCTAATTACCACTATGTTGCACGCATTTCCTTGATTGCTTCTGAAATCTGTTTTGCTATTACGGTCTTTGGTCCCTTGTCATCGACCAGTACTCTGCCACTTACTTCCCACCATGATTTTGGATAAGCTTTGTCCGCTTCCACCTCCGGATTTAATCCTAATTTTGCAGCGGCACTTTCAATCTCCTTGAGTTTCGGTTCTTTTACAGAACTTTTCTTCGAGACAATACGACCATTACTTCTTGATCTGGTCAGGTCGAGGTATGCCGGCCAGATTACCAATTTTCCTTTATCGCGCATCAACATAAATAATAGAATAGAATTCATTAAATTTAAAGTTGGTCAAAGCTTATCGTGAAGCTATATTTATATAGTATCGAATCTACCCCCTTCTAATGATTCATACGAAAAATGGTTTTATCATCGACCCTGATGTTGAATCCTTTATCCTTAAAAGCCGGAAGGATTTCAGGTTATGCACCACCTGTAGCGGACCTGTGATAGTACCGACCGAACTAAAACCTGTCAAACCATCGGATATCAGAATTAAGATCGGTGACAACACATTATATGTATCCAGAATACAGGCACGTTTTACAAGAAGAATCGAAAAGTTTATGCTCATTGCGAATCAACATCCATTGCTGTGTAATCTGTATTGAGCACATATGGGGTTAGAGTTTATGGATATTGAAGAAATGGTGAAAATGATCAGTGCAAAATCACTGAAAGAAGAAGCAAAGAGTCGGGGAATTAAGACACACTGTGTCAAAAAGATCGATCTGGCAAAGCAGCTTCCAAAAAATGTACTGGAAAAACTCGTCGATAAAGACAATTGAACCAGTCAATATGTGGAACTTTACCTGACCGCATTTCAGACTCAGATAATTCTGCGAATTTTTAGCAAGTCACAATCGAATTTGTTTTTAATACCCTTCATCCATAGAGATATTTATCCTTCTAAGCACATCGGCGATAATCCTTTGGACTTCCGTGGCATGTTCTTCTGAAACCTCGCTGCCTTCTGTCTCAATCAATATTTTGATATCGGATACAATTTTATGAATGATAGATATCATTTCTTCCTTACTTATGAGACCTGCATAGTACGCATAAAAAAAAGTTGTGCCGCTACGCTGTATTTTTCTTTTGAAGGCTGCATGTGCATTCGAAACCTCCTGCCGGGAGTACGGCTCATCCACAAAAGGTACAAGTTCCGGTAGATTCTTACCAATCCATGTCATCTCCGACTGGTTGGAAATGTTCTTGAAATCCGCACACAAACGTGCTATGATCCACTCACGCGCAGTAAAATGTGTGGTTCCTTTCAAAAAATGTGTGACGTCCGAATAAGTTTTGCTGTCCATTTTTTTAAATTTCTGATATTTATTCATAATATCATCTCATAAACAAGGAAATGTATATTGTATTGCAACCATTTTATTACAAATTACTGTTATGACATTGTTAAATTAATAATTGTTCCTAGGAACTCCTTTATTCAGGAAAATTATAAATAAATAATTTGATATACCCCAAAATGAATTGAATAAAAATAAAACTTCAAAGGAGTGTGGAATTGATGGTCAAAGTTACTCTTGTTTATGCTAAATGGTGCAACGTTTGCCCGACAGCGATTAAACTGTGGCGAGAACTGAAATCCAAATATGATTTTGATTACGAAGAAGTGGAAGTGGACACACCGAAGGGTCTGGAACTTGCTACTAAATACGGTATAAGGGGTGTACCAACAACAATAATCGACGATAAAGTGGCTTTTGTTGGTGTCCCTAACAAGCTCAAAGCCGCTTCAATTCTTTCCTGATCAACGGAGAGGATTTTGGAAATGTATGACCTTGTAATAATCGGAGGAGGACCTGCCGGTCTGAGTGCGGGCATCTATGCTATCAGATATGGACTTGATGTCATTGTTTTAGAAAAAAACGAGATTAGTGGGCAGATCGCATTAACAGAGATTGTTGAAAACTATCCGGGGTTTAAATCCATTAACGGAATGGAATTAATGGAAAAGTTCAAAGAACATGCTCAAGATGCTGGCGTTACTATCCAGAGTTCTGAAGTTTTGAATGTGAAAAACGAAGGAAAGATAAAGATTGTATCAACCGATAGTGGTGAACTTGAAGCAAAAAGCGTGATAATCGCAACAGGTGCAAGTCCACAGCATCTAGGTATCCCGGGGGAAGAGGAACTCATAGGAAAGGGTGTGTCATATTGTGCAACCTGCGATGGACCTTTTTTCACAAACCTTAACGTGATTGTGGTGGGTGGAGGGGATTCTGCAATAACGGATGCACTTATCCTTTCAAAAATCGTAAAAACGGTCTCTATCGTTCACAGAAGAGATTCACTGCGAGCCGTAAAAATAATGCAGGAGCGAGCATTTTCAGCAAAGAATATTGAATTTTTCTGGGATACGGTTATCGAAAAAATCATTGGCAGCGAGACTGTTGAAAAAGTAGTACTTAAGAACTTAAAAACCGATGAAGTCAAAGAGATGAAAATTGATGGAGTTTTCATATACGTTGGAATACAACCGAATACGTATTTCGTGGACATCGACAAAAACAAGTCCGGATTTATAATTACGAATGCACGCATGGAAACATCTGCTGAAGGTATTTATGCAGCAGGCGACTGTCGCGAAACCTCGCTTCGTCAGGTTGTGACTGCTGCAAGTGATGGTGCTATGGCCGCTCTGTCTGCCTACGAGTACGTGACAGGCGTATGGTCAGGAACATAGAAAAAGTAAGTGACTATCACAATATTAGTACGAATCCAGTTGCGATTGGAAAATATCCTGCCGTTTTTTCTCCAGAAAACTGTACACTGTGCCGTGGTTTGCACCGTTTATGAGCATTTCAATTGCGGTTCTTATTATCTGGTTTTGCTCCGGGTGACCGAGAATACTTACAGTTTTTCCGTAAACTGATATTTTGACACCAATCATGCTTTCTGCAATTTCCCTGGTTTTCCCACCTTTACCGATAATCCTCCCTTTCAGACGAAGCATTTCTTTTGGCGTGCTTGCTACCCTTGATAAATCAATCACATCAAGCATCAGAAAATCGTCATCAAAAAGTTCTATTGTTTTATCAGGGTTAAAGCCACGCCCTATAGCACGAATCACATCTTCTGCTCTCATTGATTTGATGGGATCATCTTCAGGAATAATTTCAACCACCCCACTTTCGCTATCAATCTCAAGTTTGGAAGAGGATTTAGTTTCAATGAGCTTTTTGATACGCCCTTTTGGACCTATTATTGCACCAATTCTATCTTGAGGAATTTTGATATGTGTCATGTTAATCAGCCTATTATTGTTACTTTGAATGCGTTTTTATTTTTTAATCTGTTCTTTTGATCTGATAAAAGAGTAAAGTTCGTCAGGAGACGTTTCCACTCCAAAACGCTTGAAGAACCTAGCAATGTTTTGAACGTCGCGATGCAAAAAATCATTGGCATGTGAATGTTCAAGAGTTACGGATTGTCCCATATCTATAAGGATTGGACTCAGGTCGTGTGGATTGATCATAATGTTATATTCGCTCAGATCAGCATGCACCAGATTTGCATCCATGTAAAGTACACGCATATATTCCACGATTGTATCAAAGATGCGCTGTGCATCTTCATTCTCAAGAGCTATCTCTTTTAGCAGTGGATAAGGATTTCCCTGTTCACCCATAAATTCCATGAGAAGAATATTTCTTTCGGTTATGATCGGAGTCGGAACCCGCACACCAGCATTTCTTGCACGTTCTAGGTTTCTAAATTCTTTGCGTGTCCACGCAAATATGATGTCGTGTTTTTTATGCCGGATGTTCTTAAACCGTGGGTCTCCGAGTATGTAGTCTTCCATTGTATTGAAGGTACTGGTTGATATCCTGTATATCTTTACGGCAATTTCTCCGTCTTCGCCGTCCGCAAGGAACACATTTGCTTCTTTGCCGGTACTGATCGAACCGCCCATTGCCCGGATCAAGCCTTTGTTTGAAAGGTTATAGAGAGATTTTAAGGTGGGGATGTCAAAAACATTCTCTTTTACTTTGAGTGTATCAGTATCCTTGCGCCTCATTCGCATTTTGTCGATTTCTGTGTCAATACGATGTACTTTTGTTACAAACGCTTTTTTCATATTTATCCTTGCAAATATCCTCTGCGTTCAAGCCAATTAACCTGAGGTCTTGTGTATTTCCAGATGACATCAGCTTTTGAATCCTGAAATTCCCAAGGTATTACAATTACAATGTCTCCTTCACGAACCCATGTTTTCTTTTTCATGGAACCCGGAATTCGGCCCATACGAACTACACCATCCATACACCGCAGGCGAACACGATTTGCGCCAAGCATGCTTTCAACGATTGCCAGTACTTCCCTATTTTCTTTTCTGGGAGTCCGCACACGTGTAATTTGAGGCGTCTCTTCCTCCATGTTTTTATTTTTTTTATACAGCTCAATACCCCTCTAATCTAATATCTGGATTATACACGTATGTACCATATGTTGTTAAAGGTTGCGTGTGATTATAGATTCTTAGCATTTATATATTCAATAGCGAAAACCGGATTTTATATCGCATATTCCGCAAGCATATGCAAATTTTATATAATTTGAATATCCCCAACATTGAGTGGGTAAGTTAATATATTTTTTGTTCTAATTCATTTTCTATTGAAGACAATACTGATTCAAATTGCTCTGAAATCACACCTTTTTCTGGAAGGTATCAATTTTGATTAATCTAAAAAAAGAATGAATATTTATCTTGAACTAAGGGAAGTAAATTATCCTATCCTGTTTGTAAAAAATAATGCAACATTCATGATTCTGAACAATTTGCAGATAAAAATCAAAAAACGCAATCTTCTACTATTATGATTCATTTTCTAATAAGATTTAGATTTGAAATATACCTGCAGGATGTGCGTAATATCTATACATTTTAAAAAATAAAAAGGTACTAAATATTAAATAAAACTGTTTTAAAGACAGGAAAATGATTAACAATGTTGCATATTAAAAAAAATCAAGGTACAGGTAAATCACAAGGTGAACTTTGATTTACCTGCAAATTTTACAAATATATTTGTACCGATTCGCCAAATTCACTACACAGTAACCAAATAATACATCACATAAATTGACGTAAATATCAGTGCCATTAACAGCGAATCTCCAACCGGGTTTCTTTTTACAGGATTCTTTGGATACAATTTCTTTTCGTTTTCTAAATACATTATAGACTCCTGTTTGGTCTTATCGCCAAGCCGACCTAAAATGGTCAGAACCAGACTGTCTCTAAATAGCATAAAAGCAAGCACTGGGTTTCTAGCAAACCATTTCAAAAATGCTATAATAGCAAGACAAACTTCCACAGTCCAACGAGATCCTCTAGCCAGTGGACCATTGATAAACCAAACAAAGACTTTGGATGCTTTTCGATAGGTCCAGTCTATATCCAATGTAATGGTTGGCTCTACTTGCAGTTTCTTCAGCAACAGGAAGAAACCGAGGGCAGTAAACATTAACAATTGAAGTTCACCAACCACATGTGGAATGGTAAAAGGATGATAATCTACTGGATACGGGAGCAAATCATACAGCACCTGTGGATAGATACCTATGAAGATACACAAAAATGCTGCTATTCCCATACCAAGTAGCATGTTGAGTGGCGGTTCCTTTGCCTCAATACCGCGGTCCTTGCCAAAGAAAGCAAAATAAGGCAACTTAATTCCAACGGACAGGAATGTACCTATAGACGCCAGCATTAGTAATAGAAATACGATGTAATTATGAGATTCCTCCGCCGATGCAATAACCATAGTCTTACTAACAAAACCACTGAAAAGCGGCATACCAGATATGGCAAATCCGGCAATCATGTACATTATCAAAGTAATTGGCATAGTCTTATATAGCCCTCCAAGATCGGTGAGCTTTCTCCTACCTGTGCAGTATATTATCGCGCCTGTAGACATGAACAACAGACCTTTATAGATAATATGAGCAAAGGCATGAGCTGCAGAGCCATTAATGGCCATTAGTGTCCCAATACCCACACCAGTTACCATGTAACCTACTTGACTTATAATATGATACCCGAGAATCCTGCGAATATCGTTTTCCAGAACTGCATAACAGACACCAAAAACTGTCATAATGGCACCGAGCCACATCAGGAGTTCAGTACCTGTATATGCCCTTAACAGCACATAGACAGCTGTCTTGGTGGTGAATGCAGACATAAAAACTGCACCAGTGATTGTGGCCTCTGGGTATGCATCTGCTAGCCATGCATGCAGTGGTGGAACTGCTGCATTCAGTATAAAGCCTATAAGTATGAGATATGAATCAAGACCATCAAGACCAATATGCCCGAACTCCAGCGAACCTGTTTCAATGACTCTCAATACAATTCCTGCGAGTAAGAACAGCCCACCTACGGTGTGAACCAGCAAGTACCTGAATCCTGCATCAATTGATTTTTTCTCCTTGTTATACCAGACTAAGAACACAGAAGAATATGCCATTATTTCCCAGAATATAAACAGGGATAAAAGATCTCCTGCGAATACAAC
>JAFGOO010000194.1 GCA_016926455.1 Methanosarcinaceae archaeon
ACCTACACGCACCTATATGTTTCATAAAAAGCTCTTGTTGCTCTTTGTTGGGATATAAACGGTATTTGTAGGCTTTAAGCATTAGTAAACATTATATTAAAACAACATATATTTTTTTGTATAAAATAGAGAACATATTAATTGTATTGGGATATTAAGCCTCTCATCCCCCATCTTACGAAAGGGGACTTCACGGCTTAAAAGTTAAATAGGCTGGCTTTCTGCTTCGTTCTTTGAACCATTGTTCATAAAAAACCAATAATTCAAAATACTATTATCAGCAAAATGGAGATAAATAAAAGAGGGATTTATCATATTCAACCAGCATAAAAATAAAGTCCGTATATTGGTCAATCCAGTCGCAAAGGCTATTCCCTTTTCCCCAAATACATTGACACTCATCGGTCTTATGGTCAGCATCCTCGCAGCAGTTGTATTTGCACATGGGATTATAGTTCTTGGAGGAGCATTAATCCTTTTAAGCGGACTGTTTGACATACTCGATGGTGCAGTTGCAAGATCAAAGAATGACATTACCCCTTTTGGTGGTGTACTGGATTCTGTTTGCGATAGATATGCTGATTCTGCAATATTAATAGGAATCATATATGGCATATTAAATAACAATATTTCACCAGCTTTACTGTTAAACATACCACTATGGCTATGGTGTGCAGTGGCACTTATCGGATCATATCTTGTTAGCTATACACGTGCACGTGCAGAGGCTGCAGGTGCCGAGGACATGACCGTCGGTATCGCCGAACGACCCGAAAGGATGATACTGCTTGCATTGGGCGCCTTCACTGGATATATTGCATGGGCAATCGTTGTAATAGTTATATTGACCCATATTACAATCATCCAGAGAATGTTATATGCAAAAAAATATCTGAGGTGACATCCAATCCTTATACAAAAAAAGAAACTATTATTGACTCTATAGAAATCCTCATTTGAATAATAAAAGTTTCCCTTTACTTCACTCATGTGCATCTCTACCTTTTTAGTTGTCATACATTTTTGGTTAAAAACGTGAAAGTCCGTTTTCGCGTATTTATGTTAAAGATTCGCGCATTAGTTCGCATTATACTTTCCATAGTTCACTTATACAGTTGAAAGTAATACACAGGGAATGTATTCTTTTAAAAAATAATATATAAAAATCAAAATAGTAAATCGGCCTTTTATAGAGCCATATTATTATTATCAAACAAACCAAAGCGATATTTTTAACACCTTGATAATCATTATAGCATACAGCTTAGCATATTTAACCAGCAAGTAACCATAGAGGCTTAAAGAATGCTATATCATGCAGAAGTAACCATTGAACTTAAGTCCGGGATGCTCGACCCCGAAGGAACAACTATCAAGCGCGCACTGGAACATCTTGGATACCAGACAAAAAAGGTCAGTACTGCAAAAAAGTACACCATCCAACTTGATTCTAATTCAGCCGACATTGCACGACAGAAAGTGGATGAAATGTGCCAGAAAATCATTGCAAATCCTATAATACACAACTACACTATCGAGTTGAGGGAAGCATAATGAAGATTGCAATCGTCCAATTTGGTGGTAGTAATTGCGATCTTGATGTGCTGCATGTGCTCAAAGACGTTATGGGCATAGATGCTGAACTTGTATGGTATAAAGAAAATAATTTGGACCGGTTCGATGGTGTCATTATTCCGGGAGGGTTCTCTTATGGCGATTACCTACGAGCTGGCGCAATTGCTGCACGTACACCGATTATGGATTCAATAAAGAAAATCGCAAATGAAGGAAAGCCGGTTATGGGAATCTGCAACGGTTTCCAGATACTTGCCGAATCCGGACTCCTTGATGGTGCACTTGCTACAAACAGATACCCTAAATTCAGGTGTGAATGGACTCACCTGAGGGTTGAGACCACAAATACGCCATTTACCTCGAAATTCAAAAAAGGAGAGATAATCCAGATTCCCATTGCACACATGGAAGGAAACTTCTATGCCGATAGTATAACCCTTGATAAACTGAACGAGAATGAGCAGGTGGCAGTTAGATACGTGGACAAAAACGGCCATTTGAGCAATGATGTCAATCCAAACGGATCGCAGGAAAACATCGCAGGAATAATTAATGCAGAAAGAAATGTCATCGGGCTTATGCCACATCCTGAAAGGGCCTCAGAATCAATCCTAGGTTCTGAAGACGGGATTAAAATGTTCCATTCAATGGTTGACTATATATCACACAATTAACGATATCAAATGAACATATAAAAATTAAATGCTATGGGGCCGCGGAGATTTGAACTCCGGTCACAAGACCCCCAGTCTTGCAGGATGGTCCAGGCTACCCTACGGCCCCGCCGGTGTACATCACTACTAATATGTGTTTCAGTATTTGATTCTTTCTAATCCTGATACTGTATCCACAAATTGTAGGCGTCTACAATTTCTTCACCTTCTAAAAACACAAAGTTGTGAATGTGTGCATATTTTTTTGCATCTTTTTTTGAAAGCGCTTTTCCATTATCTTCATCGAGCATTTCACAAACAACCATTGCAGGAGTAATACCAGCTATTTTTGCAAGTACAATTGACAGTTCTGTCTGCCCTCTGCGCTCATTCACAAGCCCTTCAGCAGCTCTGAGAAGTGCCACATGCCCAGGAGTCCTAAACTCTGCTCCAAAACTGGTATTTTCTCCCGCAAGTGTCCTCTCAACAATATCTCCAATCTTGTTAATGGTCAGAGCCCGCTCATTATCTGGTATGCCAGTACGTGTATCCCTGTGGTTCACCCATATAGAAAAAGATGAACGAGCATCATATTTCAGGTCCCCTCCCTTCTCCACTATAGATCTAAGCAAATTGTTGGTTTGGGATGCATCGCGAATTAGATCAGCCATGAATGGCAACCCGAGCTGTTCTGAAACATCTGAATCCAGTGCCACGCAGATCAATCCTCCCCCATCCTTACGCATCTGCCAAACATCCCTTGATGTGACTGCATTTGCAGGGATAATAAAATCAGTCTCACCTTCGCGCTTATCTGAATCAAAGATAAACACCTTCTTGCCCTTTTGTATGGCTTTCAATGCTTTTTTTATCGTATCGCTGTAATTTTCATCATTGGAATTCATTCTATCACTTGCTTGTGTAACGATAATCGACAACTATTTTCACTTTATCCCCATCCTTTAATCCAAGTGTTTTACGAAGATTTACCGGTGCTATTATTTCTACAAGGTCATCGGGATAATGAGATCTGTCCGGTACAACCACTGCACTACGAATGCCTTCAATTTGTGCAGAATAACATTTTACTGCACCAAATGTACGCTGTCCGTCCGTAAATCCTGAGATAGGTATCGCGTGAATCATATCCACCTTTTCACGCATGTTAACACTGAAATCCGTGAGTTGTACGTTAAATGTACCTGGAAATGGGAGAAAATTCAAATTTTCTTGAAATTGCGATCTATAGCCCTCCAGTCCTATGTAGTACTGACCCTCACCAAGTCCAGAAATCAGATAACCGTACATCTCTATGCTTTCCTCGTCCTCGCCAAAGATATACCTGTAATCTGCATACTCGGCTCTAAGACGTTTGACCCCTCCTTCAGATATAGTAACCAACTGGCCACCGGTTATGATTTTTCTGTCAATAAAATTTTCATTTTCAAGTTGTTTTAGTATTCTGGCCGCGGTCTTGGAACTAGATGATGTATATTTTGTAAACTCGCTGGATGATATCTTAATAGGTTTATCAATTGCCCCAAGCAACGCGAGTTTTTTTAAGTATTCTACAACATACATTGCTGAAACCTTTGCCTCAATTTTGAGATGCGTCTCAAATATGGGAATACAGGTTGATAAAGGTTTTGATTCGAATTTATAATGCCAAAAGTAGAAACACACGTATCGGATCTTGTGAACTACTCCACGCTTACGCATGGAGCTTCTTGCTTCATTCTTTAAACCATCGTTCACAAGTCCACAAGCCCTTCCCTTCGTTCCGAAGGTGTCAAACGGTTATTAGATTTTGATTTTGCAGTGCAAACTTCTTGATATTGATTGCAGCATTGATATCCCTATCATGTTCTGTATTGCATTGTCGAATAAGAAAGAGCGATTACTCG
>JAFGOO010000195.1 GCA_016926455.1 Methanosarcinaceae archaeon
CGAGTAATCGCTCTTTCTTATTCGACAATGCAATACAGAACACGATAGGGATATAAATGCTGCAGTCAACATCAAGAAGTTTGCACTTCAAAATCAAAATCTAATAACCGTTTGACACCTTCGGAACGAGGGGGAGGGCTTGTGGACTTGTGAACGATGGTTCAAATGAAGCAAGAAGCTCCATTCGTAAGCGGGGAGTAGTTCACAAGAAGAACATTCTATCAAATTGATGCTGAAACTCACTTCGAAGATATTATACGATAATGATTTAAATCATATTCCCATAATTAATATGGGAGTGATTTGATGGTAAAGGTGTTAGTACAGCTAGTAGTTATTGTACTTGTTGCAGCAGTATTGCTGGCTTCAGGATGTACCGATTATGGGTCCAAGAGTGATTCCGGTGCCTCTATCAATGATACAAAGAAGGATGAAATAAACGAAGTATCTATCAAGAATTTCGAGTTCCAGCCTCAAAACATCAGAATTTTGGCAGGAGATTCAGTGACATGGAATAATGACGATTCTGTGACTCACACAGTGACTTCAGATAATGATGAATTCGATTCGGGTAATCTTGGACCTGGTGATAGTTATACACATATATTCGAGGAACCGGGAAACTACAGTTATAGTTGTAAGTTACATCCTACAATGGTTGGTACTGTTACAGTGGAATGAAATCATTACCTGAATTAAAGAATGGCGATGAATAAATTGTCTTTTGTGTAGAAGATTATATGTTCGAGGACCGAAGGGATGCAGGAAAAAAACTTGCGTTAGCTCTTGAAAAATACAAGGTTGAGGATGTCTTGGTACTTGCCATCCCCAGGGGTGGCGTTGAGGTTGGCTGTCAGGTTGCCAAGTACCTGGACGCGGATTTTTCACTGCTAATCGCCAGAAAACTTCCATTTCCTGACAATATTGAGGCTGGATTTGGGGCTATAGCGGAAGACGGCAGTATCTTTGTTTTTAGCAATGCTGCAATGTGGCTATCGCAGGATTTGAGAGATCGGATAGTGGACGAACAGTTTGTAGAGATTCACAGAAGGGTAGAAGTATTGAGAAAAGGTATGCCTTTGCCAAAAATAACCGGCAGGACCGTTATACTGGTCGATGACGGGCTTGCAATGGGTTCTACTATGATAGCTTCAATTATGCTCTGCAAGAAAAATGAAGCTGGAAAAATAGTGGTTGCAGTGCCCGTGGCAGGAAAAGTGGTTGCGGAAGATATAGGCAGGATAGTTGACGAGATTGTAGTCCTTGAGATCCCGAGACATTTCATGGCTGTTGCTCAGGCTTACAGGAACTGGTATGATGTTTCTGATGATGAAGTACTGGAGATATTAAAAAAGGAATGTAGTAACTAATTTACATTTGAATAGTGAAAATATTAATTGAAGAGGTTTGAGCATGATATTTGAACGCATTGAATCGGAAGGACTAGCTCATCTTTCATATTTCATCGGCTCGAAAGATGAAGCTGTGGTAATAGATCCACGCAGAGACTGCCAGATATATGTAGATATTGCTAGGAAAGAAGGTATGGAGATAAGATACATCCTTGAGACACACCGTAACGAGGACTATGTCATTGGTTCCTTGGAACTGAAAAATATAACTGGTGCAGATATTTACCATGGTCTTGGGTTGGATTTCAAATATGGGAATACCCTGAAGGATGGTCAGGAGATAATTATTGGATCGCTAGGACTTACTGCTTTGCATACTCCAGGTCATACCGATGAAAGCATGTCCTATGCCCTGAAGGATCTCAATTTAGGTGATGAAACTATAATGGTCTTTACGGGGGATACCCTGTTCGTAGGTGATGTTGGCAGAACCGATCTTTATGGTCCAGATGAAACTCCAAGGATGGCCTCAAATCTTTATGAAAGCATCTTTAAAAGGATACTTCCACTGGGGGATGAGGTAATAATATGTCCCGCACACGGTGCAGGCTCAGTTTGTGGGGGAGCTATTGGTGATCGGAAATACAGTACCATTGGACTGGAACGTCTACAGAATCAAGCTCTACAGAAGACTGATAAAAAAGAGTTTATAAGGTTAAAGATTGAAGAACACTTCGAATTCCCACCTTATTTTAGGAAAATGGAGCAGTATAACCTAGAGGGTCCTCCTCTGTTGAATAGTCTGCCGGTTCCAAATCTGCTTTCTCCTGAAGATTTCAGAAAAGAGCTGAAAAAAGGAACCTTGGTTGTCGATACACGTATGCCTCATTCTTTTGGAGGAGCACATATCAGGAATACATATAGCATATGGCTTGGAGGAATACCATCATTTGCCGGCTGGGTGCTTCCCTATGATAAACCAATACTGCTAGTGCTGGAAGAAAAAGAGCAATTGGAATCTGCTGTAAGATACTTGATCCGACTCGGCTACGATAATATAACAGGTTTTTTGAATGGAGGAATCTCAGCTTGGTATATTAATGCTTTACCGATAGATAGCTTCAACCTTATATCTGTCCATGACTTGAAGAATATGCTAGAAAAAGGCGAAAAAATGTTCATTCTTGATGTAAGGAGCGATGAAGAATGGCGTGAAGGTCATATAAGGTACGCTCTGAACATCTATATCGGGAATCTGGAAAGAAATCTCGACAAGGTTCCAAGAGATTGCAGAATAATTATCTATTGTGGCACAGGTCGGCGTTCTAACATAGCTGCATCAATTCTGAAAAAGCATGGTTATGATAGGATATACAATGTTCTTGGAAGTATGACTGCATGGAGGAGCGCCGGATACGATGTGGTAAAATAATATTTTGTAGTTTTCAGGGCTCTGTAGAAAACCTATTTCCTATTTTAATTTCTACATAATATTTTAAAAAGGATAAATCCCCTCAGTATTATTTACCACTAAA
>JAFGOO010000025.1 GCA_016926455.1 Methanosarcinaceae archaeon
ATAGAGAACATACTACTGTTGTGTTGGGATATTAAGCCTCTCATCCCCCATCTTACGAAAGGGGACTTCTCGGCTTACAAGTTAAATCCTTATTTTGAGTTCAGAAAACCTCCGATAATTAGGCATTCCGAAATTATTATATAATAGCACAGTATTTGGTATACCAATTTGTGTTAGGCATACCTACCAGAAAAGGTGGAAAAATAGTGACTAAAAAAACACTGAACCAAATCGATCCAGGAAATAAAGTAAAAGTGATACAAATCCGTGGAAAAGGTCCAGCCAAAAGAAGAATTCTGGATATGGGAATGGTACCAGGTGTTGAAATAGAGGTGGTCAAGAAAGCCCCTTTTGGCGATCCTCTTGAATTCAAGGTCAAAGGTTATAATCTATCTTTGAGAAAGACCGAGGCAGAACTCATTGTTGTCCAGACTCTGGAGCTATAAATGTTCGAAGTTCTACCCCTGATTATGATGCCTGAAGGAGTGGAAGGAAAAGTTGTTGAAATTCGTGCCGGAAAAGGTCTATTAAGACGATTAACTGAGATGGGATTTACCGAAAACTCAGTGGTCAAAATTCTCAGTACAAACAGAGGTTCTTTAATTGTTACAATTAATAATTGCAAATACGCTCTGGGAAAAGGAATGGCCATGAAAATAATGGTAAAAAGAGATCTTTAATTGGGGTTAAAATGGTAACGAAGAAGATTACGGTCGCTTTAGCCGGAAATCCTAACGTTGGAAAGACCACTATTTTTAACGCGATTACAGGTGCCAGACAACATGTGGGAAATTGGCCAGGTGTTACTGTAGAAAAAAAAATCGGAATAAGGAATTACAAGGATTTTGAGATTGAAGTAGTAGATCTTCCTGGAACATATAGCCTTACAGCCTATTCCATTGATGAGATTGTGGCAAGGGATTATATTATAGAAGAAAGGCCCGATGTTGTGGTCCAGATAGTGGATGCTACAAATCTTGAGAGAAATTTGTATCTGACCACGCAAATGATGGAACTTGGTTCAAAAGTGGTTATAGCTCTTAATATGTCCGATCTGGCTGAACAAAAGGGAGATATAATTTTCAAAGAAAAAATGGAAGAGTTTCTAGAGATCCCAGTTGTAAAAACTGTCGGTAGCAAGTCAATTGGAATTGATCGGCTCTTAGATGAAATTATCAAAGAAGCAGTCAAGGGTCCCCATCATGAACATGAAATCGGATACGGGAATAAAGCAGAGAAAAAGATAAACGAGCTGGAAAACATCATTAATAATGACAATGTACTTTCAAAAAAATATCCTTTAAGATGGCTGAGCGTAAAATTGCTTGAGGGTGACGAAAACATTCTACAAAAAATAGAAGGAAGCTCAATCGCAGGTCAGGTCAAGAAACTGCTTGAAACCGCTGATTTGGAAGATTACGAAGCAGTTATGGCTGACAAGAGGTATGATTCAATTAATGCAATGCTTCCTCAAATGTGTTTAAGGTGCGTTAAAAAATTGACCGTCTCTGATATGATCGATAGGGTGTTTACAAATAAGTATCTTGGTCTTCCCATATTTCTAGCCTTCATGTGGGGTGCATTTGAACTAACATTTACAATGGCTACCCCTTTCATGGATTTGATTGACATCGTTTTTGGATGGGTAGCTGGATTTGTAGCTGAAAAAATCGAGATTCAATGGCTGGCATCCCTGATAGCTGATGGAATAATTGGAGGTGTAGGGTCAGTCCTGATATTCGTACCTAATATATTTATATTGTTTTTCTTGCTCTCTATTCTTGAAGGAAGTGGATATCTGGCAAGAGCCGCGTTTATCATGGATAAGTTGATGTATTCAATCGGTTTGCAGGGTAAATCTTTTATCCCAATGCTTATGGGATTTGGTTGCAGCGTACCTGCCATCATGGCCACAAGGACCATCGAAGATGAAAAAGACAGGCTTATCACCATACTTGTAACTCCTTTCATGTCATGTGGTGCAAGACTGCCTGTATATGTTCTGTTGGCAGGAACATTTTTTGGAAAAGATGCGGGATCAGTTATCTTTGCAATATACGTTCTCGGTATTTTAGCTGCAATAATCTCTGCCAAATTATTCAGAAACACTATATTAAAAGGAGATCCAGCTCCTTTCATCATGGAGCTTCCTCCTTATAGGATTCCTACTCTCAAGGCAAGTGCAATTCATATGTGGGATAAAGGTTCAATGTATCTGAAAAAGGCAGGTACTATCATATTATTTGGTGTAATCTTTGTCTGGCTACTGGCATCCCTACCATGGGGTGTAGAATATGGAAGTAAAGATAGTTTTGTCGGAGTAATAGGACATATATTAGAACCCCTTGTAGCACCTCTTGGTTTTGATTGGCAAATAGCAGTGGCTTTGATCTTCGGGTTCATAGCTAAAGAGATTGTAGTAGGTTCCCTAGGTGTACTATATGGAGTAGGCGAAGATGAAGAAGCTCTTTCAACCAGTCTAATAGATGAACCCAGCATCTATGCCCTGAACGCTCTTGGACTTATGGTCTTTACCCTTCTTTACATGCCCTGTGTTGCAACCATAGGAGTAATTAGGAAAGAATCAGGCTCCTGGAAATGGACAGTCTTTGCAATAGTTTACAGTACAGTGTTCGCATGGATAATGGCGTTTACCATTTTCCAGGCAGGCACATACCTAGGATATGGAATATGAGATGATGGGATGAAAACAAGTAAAAGTAATAAAAACAAAATGCTTTTTGCATTGTTAGCAGGAATCCTCTATGCAATATCTGGTCTTATCCAGATAGTAGCAGGGTTTGGACTTGAAATTGGCCTAACGGATGCTTTATTCATTCCAGCAGACATCTTTGGTGGTTTCATCCTTTTGGTAATTGGGTCTGTGTTCCTATTTGGTGTCAAAGAGCTAAACGAAGGCTTGAACGAAGGAGTAGCATACGTCTATGTTGGAATCATACTGGCATTGATATTCGCAGGCATTTATGTCCTAGTAATCGGGGCTAACGCTCTTGAAGCCTATGTCATACTAAGCGATGATTTTGAAGGATGGACTCCTCTGGACGATATGAAGCCAGGGATCTATATAGCAATCATACCACTTATTGCATATTTCTCATGGAAAAGCAAGATGTCTCTTGCAAGAGGATATCTAGATGAATGAATATCTTGATAAATGAGGATTAATATGGAATGGGTCAAATATTCGTGAACTGTTTGAATTAATTATGTTGGTTGCTACAAAGCCAAATTTTGAAATGGGCTTATAATAAGTATATATTACTCTATTCTATTCTTAACAATAGCAGCATTAAGAGGTTGAATATCTTCCATTCCAAGGATCGAACGCTTTGAAAGGTACACGTCTAGATATGAAAATTGGTTCGAGGATAACAGACCTGTCTATAAATCAGAGCTAAAGGCAGTGAAAGCTAATATGCCACCCAATATAGTAAAAAGCTTTTGCTTACTTTTTCATATCTGGATTATTTGAGCCTATTGGGGCAGCTTTTGACTATTTGATGATCTTTCAATTCTTAACTACAAGCCTGCTGGGAATAATTCTTGCCTTTTTTGGGGAATTATGGTTTTCATATGTTTTGATGAACTATTGCCCATTGCCATAACATATGGGGATGAGCATTTGATGCATTCAGGATTACTTGCAGGGATGGCAATAATGGCACTAAGAATCTATCTATTAGGTTGATGTTATTAACAACATATTTATTTAACAAAATGAGATTGAGAGTAAAGGGATAATTGGGGATTAATTAGCTCAATACAATAATAGCTTCTAGATTAGCATATGACAAACTCTTAATGATAATCCAAAAAGAGTTGAAGAAATATGAGATATCTATGTTAACCAAGATGCTGTGGTTTCTAATAATATCACAAGAGAACGCAACTCATGAATTGTTAATAATTTGCAGGAGCTGCGCTTGCGACAATTTAAAAGGAGAATTATAATGGCAGAGGAAATTCCAGAAAATAAGAAAAGATTTAATGCATCAGCCAAAGAAGAAGTTAAGATACATATAAAATCATCTGCTAAGTTTATCGCTATCGCCAGTGGAAAAGGGGGAGTTGGCAAATCCACGGTAGCGGTAAATATAGCTGCAGCCATTAGCAGAAAGGGTTTTAAGGTGGGAATTCTCGATGCTGATGTTTATGGGTTCACTATTCCCCAAATGCTGGGTATCAATGAACAGCCTGAAGCGATTGCTGAGGATCAAATCCTGCCCCTTGAAAAAAATGGTATAAAAGTGATGTCAATGGGTTTTATCGTCAAGGAAAATCAACCGGTTATCTGGCGGGGTCCGATGATTCATAAGGCAATCAAACAGATTTTGACTCAAACTTTGTGGGGAGATCTTGATTATCTAATACTTGACCTGCCCCCAGGCACGGGAGATGTTGCAATCACTTCGGGAATTCTCCTTCCCAATATGAGTATAATTATTGTCACTACACCTCAGGATGTTTCCTCGAAAGTTGCATGCAGATCCTTGAGAATGGCAAAGATGACAAAACTTAAAATATTGGGTGTTATTGAAAACATGTCTTATTTTATTTGCCGAAAATGTGGCGAAAAAGCGTATATCTTTGGTCAAGGAGGGGGAGAAGATTTAGCTAGGGAAGAAGGGGTTCCGTTTCTGGGAGAGATTCCATTGGAGCAAAGCATTCGAGAAGGGAGCGATAGCGGCATGCCGCTGGCTTTTGAGGAAAGCGATTCACCTGCAAAGAAGACTTTTGATAGAATCGTTAGCAAAATTCTTACTCTGTAGAAACCTACCTCAGCACCTCCGGCTAAACTCAAAAAATACTACCAGTACCAACCATTAAATTTAAAATTATAATAAACTGTTTTTCTTCCTAGAATCGTAAGGGATTTCTACATAGCCAAAAAATTAATAAGATATTTCACCTATTATTATTGGGATAGGTTGTGTGTTCATTTATTGAGATCTAATACGTGTGGGTTATATCTATCCCACATATCTGAACAAATTGCATACACTGCGTTGTTCTGTTAAAGGAGGTGCGGAAATAAAAAGTGTGGAAGAATTCAGGATATATGGTAGACTTAGGAAACTGGAGGATGGAACCGCAGTTCAGGGATTATTGGTCGAAGCGGTAGATAAGGATTTCAAGTACGATGACCGGTTAGGCACGGTCATAACTGATAAAGACGGCAATTTTGAAATTGTGTACACGGAGGATGATTTTAAGGACGCATATGTTGACACGAAACCAGATATTTATCTAAGGATCAAAGCCCCAAACGGAAGAGTACTACATACAACCGAGGATAAGGTGAGATACAGAGCTAACAAAACAGAAGAATTCATAATAGAAATCCCGCAAAAATCAATTGAAAAGGTGGAGGATATAATGGCAAAGGATATTGAGGTAAAGAAAGAAACATATGAGCAACGATACGAAGAGGAAGCCAACCTGAAAAAGAAGCTTATACTTGATGATGTACAGCAGTGGATAGGCAAGCTGACTCCTGAAAAGCGTGAGGAACCCTATCTGGTAATTGGGATGAGAACTTTTACACCAAACCAGCTACTTGAGGAAGTGAAAAAAGATACTGAAATCGGAAGAATGGTTAGCAGAACATTGGATAAAGGGCGATTGGAACTCTCAAAAAGAAAGAGGCGATCCTGATGGAAGCGAATAATATGGCCTATGCCAAAATAAGCGAAATCGCAATCTACAAATTGTATCCTTTTGTTGGTACCAAGAAACTCTTGTTGATACGTCCAAAAATACCAGGTGATGGTTACACGGAATTAGGGTCTTATAACTGGGCAGGACTTGTCAAGCAAAAAGCACTGGACCTTGGTTGGCAGGTAACGGACCTGGCCATAAATAATGCAACAAGGGAAAACGTTGAAAGCAAGATAAATGAGATCAAACCCAACCTGATCATGCATTACGATCATGGAAGTGCGTTTACTCTCTGGGGTCAGGAAGCAGATTCCCTTGAACCTGCACTCGACAGCACAAACGTGGGACTGCTATCGAATAGAATTGCCAGTACCGTCTCATGTCAATCTGCCTCAGGACTCGGTCCCCTGGCGATAACCAATGGTGCAACCAGCTATCTCGGATATGATGAAAATCACGTTTTTGTGATTGGCTATGAAGATGAGTTTGGTGAAGCTTCAAATGCTGCGAACTATGCCCTTCTGGAATGTAAGAGCGTTGAAGAAGCGTATCTTGAAGGCTACGCAGCATATGATAATCTCTACAATAACCTGATATTAAGCGGGGAT
>JAFGOO010000196.1 GCA_016926455.1 Methanosarcinaceae archaeon
ACATATCGGTGCGTGTAGGTTTACCTATAATTGGGCTTTAGAAAACAAAATAAGAGCCTATGAAACGGAAAAAAAGCATCTATCCAGTTTCAATTTGCAAGAAATGTTAGTTCATGGCTTGAAAGTGATTAAGGAATGGTTCAAAGAATGAAGCAAGAGGCTCCATACGTAAGCGTGGAGTAGTTCACATAATACCCAACATTTCCAGTCAAAAATAATAAATGTGTTCTTAATTTTATTGTATTCAAGTAAAATGCAAGAAAAACTAAGAACAAATGACATAGTTCCAAATAACAATATTTCTTTTCCGATTGGAAGCATCCAGGCCGTTCAAAAATTTTATAATTTCCTTTCAACGGCGGTTTACTTTTCTCCACTTTCGTCGGTCTAAAATTCCCCACTTTATGATATAAAATTACCCATTTTTTTACACAATATGTACAATTAAATCTTACGTCCTTTTGTGAAATCAAGATAAATATCCATTCTTTTTTAGATGCATTAAGATTGATACTTTTTACAAACTAGGGAGGAGTAATTCCCAGAGTAATTTGAATCAGGTCTTTTCTTACATAGAAAATAAATTTGAAGATAAAATCAACTTACCTACTCAATGTTGAGGAGATCAAAAATTAATTAACAATGAAAAAGATATATACTTGTTTTATTTAATATATAATGGGAGTTGGTGAGATATTATATCTCAAAATATCTGCCTGTGGTTAAATACAAATCCCAGATTAAACTGGATGCTGTGGGGTCTCTAAAAGGGCATCTATCACATAATTCAGATATCTATGTACTTAATAATGAGAGTTATATAAAAATGAGTGGAAAATATGGGGATTCTTAAGACATGTCCAAAATGTAGATCTAAATTAAAAATAGACATTGATGGTATACAGGTTTGTGTTGTTTGTAAATACTGGACAAAAGTTGGTACCGTTCGGCTTGATTCGTTAATAATCTTCACATGAGGTGGGAATATGAAAAACAATAATGAAAAATTTTGCAAGGCATGTCAAACAGAGCTTAGATGGCAGTTAATTGGTTCAAACCTCGTCCAATACTGTAGAAATTGTGGTCGTATGACATCTTCTCGCTAGGATAAAACAATAAAAATCAATAGATGGTGGACTAAAATTTGTGTTTGATTGAAGAAATAGGTTACTCCAAAAAAAATATGATCCTATATTGTACAAACTGTGTAATATTCAATCGAATCGGACAGTGCTCGTATCTGAAGTATTGTGAATCTAATGTTGCTGATACAGGAAGATACACTCAAGATTAAGGTTATTATGAGGTAGGTTGTGATGTATCCCATAATAGATAGTTTTTGTCCAAAAGGGATCAGTATACCCCTATTGGGTCACCTGTCGGCATATCCATCTAAAGCCTGCTTCCATTTTTTTTAATTATTATTTTGCTAGAAGTGGCTATCAAAAATATTGTTGTTAGAACATAAAACTATTATTATAGGATCCTGCAAGACACATTCTATTTGATATTTCCAATAGCCTTCGAAATATTAATATTGTATTACCGAGATTGAGACTGTCATGCTTTTGAAAGAGTTATTTGATGTCGATGAAGAGGTGTATCTTGTCGAACCCAATTACTATTCTCAAAAAAGAATTGAATCTTCGATTAAATATCTTCAGACGATTTGTGATATAATCGTCATCAATAAGCTACGCATCATCCAGATGACCAATGAAGGCAAGACCATTGGACTTGCAATATTCAATCCAGCTACTTCAGAGGTTCCAATTGATTTCTGGTCGATCTTCACATCTTTAATAGCAAAAAAACAACGTTCAGAATTTGAATCACTATCAGATACGATACTGGCTTCCAACCTACCAGAACGAGTAATTGAGATTTCATCCGATAGTCTGCATGAAGCATTAGTCGAATATTACTCAATGTTACTGGTGAACCGTGAAACATGTATTGATTGTACCATGCAGCTTGAGCCCTATAATAGGGTATATGTAGAAGAGCGCATAAACAGGCTGTTAGAACTACTGGAATGGCTGAAATCCGATGGTATCTCGTTTGGGAAGGATATGCTGGAGATTTGCTGCGGCAATGGGATGTCAACGATAGCCCTTCACCGTTTGGGTTACGAACCCTTGTCCATTGAATATGATAAATGTGCAGTTTGTCAGGGACTTGAGCATGGTGTTCTTGATCCCAGAAGGACTATTGTGATGGACGCCACAAAATTGTCTAAATTTTTTGAACAAGAACACTTTGACTGCATCGTAGGATTTATGCTTGGCACAATCTATGAGTTCAATAAGGAAATCTGGTCTCGAATGATGTTAGAATCTGAAAAAGTTGCTAGAGAGGATGCAACCATCCTGTTCACGGTAAGAAGCAAACCGGAAATGGATATACTGGAAAAGTCATTAAAGGATGCAGGAATTGAGGGCAGGGTAATTGATAACACTGATTGTTCAGGAATGTATGACCAGTTTGTATTTGTGGGAAGGAAGTTAAGGCAATAGTTTAACTTTTAAGCCGAGAAGTCCCCTTTCGTAAGATGGGGGATGAGAGGCTTACAAGTTAAAAATCCTATCCTTTCCGCTAAATACAAATAACATCGAGTAAAACGTATCCTTCAAGTGACAACAATGGACAGTGTAATCAGAGGAAAAGCATGGATTTTCGGAGATGACGTCGACACAGATGTCATAATTCCGGGCAAGTACCTGAGGACAACTGATATGCAGGAGTTTGCAGACCATGCCATGGAGGGCATTGACCCGGAATTCCCAGAAAAGGTACAGAAAGGTGATATTATAGTTGCAGGGAACAATTTCGGATGCGGTTCATCAAGAGAACAGGCTCCTCTTGCATTAAAATACGCAGGTGTTGCTTGTGTTGTGGCAAAATCTTTTGGTCGGATATTTTTCCGGAATGCAATCAATGTAGGTCTTCCGCTCATGGAGGCTGATGTTACATGTAGTGAAGGGGATACTGTAGAGATTGATCTGCTTAAAGGGATTGTTAAATTAGATGATACAATCTTCAAAGGCAACAAATTGCCGGATTTCCTGTTCGATATACTCAAGGATGGCGGTCTTGTAGCACACAGGAAAGCTAGGCAAAAACAATGAGAATTACAGCAAATAGCGCCATAGAAAGCATATGACCATGATATTTCCTGACGAGTACAAGTACGTTGGTGTGACTGGTATACATCCTAATGATGAGCACGAAAACACCATATATTTTTTAACTGAATATTTGCTGGTCGAGCAGGAAAAAAGAAGTGGAATCAGTGAATATTCGCTCTACCATGTAATAAAAAGTGGGGAAGGACTTTTACAGACCGTTGAGTCTCTTGAGGTGATCGCATCTGGAAGTCAGGTAATAAAATATGGAAAGGACCTTAATATAAAAGACCGCGCCCTGTTGATCGAAACGGCAAGTAGGCTCTGCTTAGGGAACGTGAACACGGTAATATTCACAGGAGTGGACAAACACCTGACATTCGTGCACAATCCGGATATGTCTAGCATCCTTGAGATCGAGATAGTGGATGTGACACCTCCAATTCCCTCCTGGCTTACCCATGTTGTTAGGAGATTGGAAGCAAGTGGAATCTTCGGCGATTTTGCTGTACGCTTCAGTGAGAATGTCACTGACCTTCGACAATTCGAGGGCAAGAATACGGTATTCCCCTGCTCTACATCCGAACTCAAAGGTAAATACTTGGACAGCGATGTTATCACTGAAAACGGCTCACTGGTCGTGGGATGTGATATCTCAAAAAGCATCTTTGAAACAAGATTTCCGGGACTTGAATACTCGCTTGTAAATATATGTCCTTTCAAGTCCGATATCTTCAAGCCTAGCAAACCCTTTATTACACGATGCTGCTGTTCAGACAAATCTGGACTTGTTACACTAAACGGTATAAACGGTGCTGTTGTCCACTGGGGGGCATCGGAATTCGCTGTTGCTGAGTCTGTCAGAGATCTGGTTATGCACATAAGAGGACAGAACCAGTAATTGCTATTCGTTGTTGACAAAAGAGAGATAATATGCTTACAAGCACATACATCCATATTCCCAATGTCGGAAAAACGGTGGAGCGCAGGATATGGTCATCTGGTATCAGGACATGGGATGAGTTCATAGAGCAGCAGGACACGATACCCATATCCACTGCCAAAAAGGAGTCTATACTGGCAGGTATCGACGTGTCGCTGGAATGTCTCGATTCCCGGGATTTTGGGTTCTTTTCTAGGTCTCTTCCAAGTTCTGAACACTGGAGAGCATACCGCCAGTTTTCTAGATCTGTTGCTTATGTGGATATAGAGACCACGGGTCTTTCCCCGACGTATGACTGCATTACGGTCGTTGGGATATACGATGGAAGCAGTGCAAGAACCTATGTAAGCGGCATCGATCTCGACGATATTGTGGATGAATTTGTAAAATATGAATTGCTGGTGACATTCAACGGAGCACGTTTTGATCTGCCTTTTATAAAACATGAGTATCCTGAACTCGAATTTAAACAATTGCATATAGACCTGATGTATCCGCTCCGACGAATCGGTTATAAGGGTGGGCTGAAAAATATTGAACGAGAACTTGGTATCACAAGAAGTGATGACACAACTGGAATTACAGGTTTCGATGCGGTTCGGCTTTGGCACCAATATGAACGCGGCGATGCAGATGCGCTTGAACTGCTGCTTGAATACAACCGTGAAGATATCCTGAATCTTGAGAAGATTATCGAAATGGTATATTCGATATTTATCGAAAAGGCGTTTTTGGATGCATGAGGATCATAAACAATAGTAATCACGTTGGAGTAAAAGGACCACCGTTTTTAACGGGTGGCTGAATTACGTCTATTCTACAATATAAGTCTAGCAATCTAATTTAATATCCAACTATCCCCTATCTAATTCCGATCGTTCCTGAATGCATCCTTCACAATCTTCATTGCACAGAGTTCCCCACACATGGAACACGCATCACTGCTGGTAATCCTGCTTTCTCGGATATCCCTCGCACGCTTACTATCGATTGCTAGGCGATACTGAGCCTCCCAGTCAAGCTTACTTCGTGCATGTGCCATCTCAGTGTCCCTTGCACGGGCATGCTCTCGCTGTCCTTCCTTTACCAGGTCCGCAGCATGTGCAGCGATCTTCGTGATAGTAGCACCTTCCCTGATATCTGAGGCGGTTGGCAGTGCAAGGTGTTCCGAAGGCGTAGTCATACACAGGAAATCCACACCGTACATCCCGGCAACAGTGCCGCCGATGGCGCCTGTTATATGATCGTACCCGGGTGCGATATCGGTTACAAGTGGTCCTAATAGATACAACGGTGCACCGTCACACAACTCTTTCATGCTACGGACACTCAGTTCGATCTCATCCACAGGCAGGTGTCCCGGTCCTTCCACAAAGGTCTGGACGTCCATAGACCTTGCCTGTTTGACCAACTCTCCCAGCGTAACGAATTCTGTAAACATGGGTCTGTCTGACGAATCATGGATGCAGCCCGAGCGCATACCGTCCCCTAGGCTTATTGTCATATCGTATTCACGGGCAATCTCAAGCAGGTAATCGTACTCTTTGTAGAAAGGGTTCTCCTGTTCATTATGGATCATCCATGCAATGATAAACGCACCTCCACGGCTTACAACGTTCATGATTCTGTCACTTTTCCTTAGGCGTCCCAGTGCATGTTGATTGACGCCCGCATGTATTGTCACAAAGTCCACGCCGTCCTGTGCATGCTTTCGAACGGCATTGAACATATCATCAGAAGTCATATCCATAACTACCTTGTGTGAAGCTGCTGCTTGGTAGATTGGAACCGTTCCCACCGGTATGCTTACAGAATTCATGATCTTCTGCCTGATACGGTCAAGATCGCCTCCTGTCGAGAGGTCCATGAGAGTGTCAGCACCGTAGGCTTCTGCGGTCTTTGCTTTCTCAATCTCCATGTCGATGTTCACGTAATCCCGAGATGTTCCAATATTGGCATTTACTTTTGTGCTCATGTACTTCCCAATGCCCATGGGTCTGGATTTTCCAACTATGTTCTTCGGGATGGTTATCAGACCTTTTGCAACGCACGAACGCACTGTTTCGGCATTTATACCTTCAGTTTCAGCAACAGCTCTTATCAGGTATGTGATGGTCCCGTTCTTAGCATCTTCTATTAATGTCATTGTTACTCCAGTTGTATCTTGGACCTATAAGATTCCTATGTTGCAAATTACAGCATCAGTGCATATATATTATACGCAGGAATCACTAATATTTCAGGAGGCTATCAAATTCAGTAGTTTGCTAATTTTCCTTCCTTTTTGTTCTTACCGTTATCAATCTACCTCAAACACTCAACTACCAGCTGAACCCTTAACTTTCTTCTAAGCCATTACTTAACAAACAGGATAAATCTAGAAAATCTGAACTTGTTCTCATCAATGGTTGATGGACCTAGTT
Organism: Methanosarcinaceae archaeon; assembly: GCA_016926455.1. GTDB lineage: Archaea > Halobacteriota > Methanosarcinia > Methanosarcinales > Methanosarcinaceae > JAFGQV01. The sequence goes on from JAFGOO010000196.1 coordinate 6,492, forward strand.
TTATGATTATAAAATATTTATTCTGCAGGAAGAGCCATGCATTTCTGAACAGGAATGATACCAAAGCAAAAGTGCGACAAGAAGTTACAATATGAATTGCATAATAGCTATTCCTTCCATTCGGGATAATCCTACTATGACATGCATTAATGGTAACGTCAGTGTATGAAGCTCATAAGACAATATGGAGAAATTTGAAAGTCTAATTCAATTAATCTGTTAGGATAAGAATACTAAGAAGAAACGAAAGTTGAATCATCACAAGAATCGTTAACTTCAACAAGCGAAATTAGAATGACACGCTTGAACCAAAAGGTATAGAATCAGACCATTACAGCTCTCTTCATGTAATGGGAAATGGACAAATGATTCTCGGTTTATAGATGGCTTCTAAGGTGTTCACAATTATTCATGTTATAGAACTTGGTAAGCCCTTTATGGTCCCCTTCAGGGTAGGAATTCCGTAAGGTTGACCGAAGTCACAGAGGGTAGAGGAAGGAGTAAAAAGCGAATGACACTTTGTAATCAATTATACAGGGTTCAAAATTTGCCCAAATTCGAAAGAATTCAGACTTACTCCATGGTATCAAAACGTAAGAATGAAGGTATAACCTATGGGTGTAAGTCATTCAAATACGATGATTGAAAAAGCAGAAAGAATAGCTGTAGACCTTTTATGGAATAAATATCACCTAGTAACTGGCTACAAGACTACAAACGCTGAGCCAATCAACGAGAAGCTTACAAACAAACAACTGAAAGACCGATGGAACAACATCGATTGGAAAGTAGTTGAAACACA
>JAFGOO010000197.1 GCA_016926455.1 Methanosarcinaceae archaeon
GACGTACTCCCACGACTAAATTTCGTGGGGTTCTATGGTTAGCTGCTTTCAAGCCATTGCCACTTTAGGGACATCAGTGTTCCCTTTAAGCACATCACTTTCTTTACACCTACACTCAATTAGTCGTAAAATTTTAAGTAGCAGAATGTTATATTCATTGATATTAAGTTAATGGAAATGAAATTATGTGGGAATTGTTAACATTGGTCTCCCTTTTGTTTCTGGTTGGGGGGTTCCTTATACTCAGAGACAAAGGTATTACATTCCGCAGGTGGTTGTTCATATCAGTCCTGACGGTTCTGTTCATGATGATGGCAGCATACGGCTCCCAGCTTTTGATTGACATGTATTACCCTTCAGTTGATTATTATGTAGATTCATTGTATGAAGAGCGTGCATTCATAGAAGGGCTGACACTCATGTTCTTTGGGATCATAGGTTTGATCCTTCTTGCGATTTTCAGTAAAAATGAGAACGAAGAACTTGGGATCGCTTTCGGTATGGGAGGAAGCATACTGGTAATCGTAGGCCTTATCGACCTGCTGCGTTATGAAGAGGCGCTTGCAAAGTTCATTGTTTCAATAGTCGGTGTAATTATAATATCGTTTTTGATACACCGCTACCGTGATTTCCTGCTCGATGAAAAATAAGGGGGAATTTGATGAGCAAACCACAAATAGGTGCCATAGGACTTTTGTTCATTTTCCTAGTCATCATTGCTGGAGTGTTAGCATATTCATTGCCATCAAATCTGTATTCCCCACAGCAGGGCAGTGCCGTAGAAGTAAGTTTAATGGAGTATTCAAATGACAAAGGTAGCGTTTTTGTTAAATCCCACATCTTCATAAATTCTCCAGATCCCACTGATGTGAAATTGGGCGGTATTAAATATGAGAACCTAATAAAAACAGAGCCCAATGCATCGATTTCAGCCGATGGGATTGTCTGGGATGGCATTTTCTCCAAACGGTCACGGACATATTTTGAAGGTGGCGAATATGACTTCCTTTATTATGAGGCTTCGGTTCCCTTTGAGCCGCCTCTCGATGTATCACTCGACTTTAACGGCAGCACGGTCAGAGCGCTCATTAAAAACAATGTAGATGTGCCTGTTGAGGATATATTCGTGGATTATGTGGATGGTGCACAACACGCACGGCATACAGGACATCTCTCAGCCATAAATGCCAGATCAACCACTGTACTGGACCTAGAAAATCAATACCTTGACAGTGTAGATTTTATCAGGGTGATGGAATATAACGGCATATCTAACTATGCTGCAAGTGCCTTATTCTATGATAATATGTACGGCATGAGTGCTGTGGTACTTGGTCCCCCGGATTATTTCAGAACTTGGTCGCAGGTGGTGTATCATCTGCCAGAGGGTTTGCACGATGATTTAATCCATCTTTCGGTAAATCCCTCGCCAACAAAACAGAACAGGTTTGTGTGGGTAGTTTCAGAGATTGGAAGGGGAACTGGCAACTACGCCGAAAGTACTGTCACCACGTATGTTATAACTCTTGATTCCGAACATCACCACCTTGGAGACGATGTAGATTCCAATCTTGTGCCAGATGAACCCGAAGGCGTATCATATTCCAAGACTTTTGATGTGGAAAGCGCAGCAGATTATGCAGAAGTGGTGCTTACAGCGAAAAATATCATGCCTTCAGATTCATCGAAGAGAGAGTTCTATGACTATGTGTACATTAACGGAAGGAATGTCGGTAAATTGAATGATTACTCACTGAACGAAACACTGGATTATCTTCCGGTTTCTGTGAGGATACCCATTGATCCGTCATTTCTAAGAGGATTTGATAACATGATTGAGATAACATCAGGTTCGAATACAAACGTTACAAACTATGACGACTTTGAGTTTTTTGATCTTAAAATCATACTTTATTCAAATCTTCAGATGCCCATAGCGATTCCAGAACCTGTTAAAGTTGATTTTTAAACTATATTTTGTAGAATCTAATAGCTGTCTGTCTCAATACTTCCATATAACGTCTAATTTTTGTAAGATCCTTGCAATAATACCAATTTGAAAGCGCCAAAAAGAGGAAAAAGATAAACCTGTATTCTGATCATATACAGGTTTAATAGATATTTTTTATTCAGGTTTCAGCAGGCAAAAACCTACTGATTTACCGTTATGATGTCCGATGTATCCACTGTCAACGATGGTCCTGTCAGACCCATGCAATCTCAGGATGTATCCACATGGTGTCATCCCATCAGTGTCAAGTGACCATACTCCAGATTCCCCTATTGTAGAAACAACTGGGGATGGATATGAACGCGTGACAGATGGTGGTGTTTTCCAGTTAGACGCCGGAGTGCAGAGTGCAATCCCGGGCTGGACGCACAATTTACCTCCACTTGCAGGGACTGTAGGCTCAGCCCACAGCGAAAGATAACGGAAATGCTCATCTTCCATGCTATATGTTCCGTGTATGATATCACCTTTGCGGAATGAACCACATTCCTCGGCTGGCTTGGTGATGCCTGCACGTGTATATCCTGTAATTTCTATGGCAGGAACTGGCCATATGTTATCAATCTTTATTTTGATGATCTGTGGCGTACCATCGGTATTCAATGCAGGATATGTGGTTGATGTTGTCGGGTCGAAAGCTTCTATACGTATTTCCCATATCCCACTCATTGACGCGCTGGTTACCCATTTCGCAAGCATAAAACCTTCTACGAATCGTCTTTCATTTCCTTCCAGATCCTCCATATATGTATAATATCCATTTCCATCGATCATCTGCTTGTGGTTATATGGTCCATAAAACGTTGAACCAACCTGATCAACAAGTTTGACATTGAACGAATTAGTTAACTGCTGCCACGGTTCACCCGGAAGACTCTGGCGAACGAATACCTTGTATTTTAGTGGAGTTGAACCACTGCCACTAGTGACAAAGCTATTTGGTGGGAATGCAATATGTCCGCTGATCGTGACCATTCCGCCAAACGGGCTTTCGTTTGCTGTGAATGCTGCCATCACACCATTACCAGTGGCAAGTCCTGTGGAATTGTCTATGTCATCGATACCCATGTTGCCTACTACCGATATGTATGGTGTATGGTCTCCTTCCTCGAGAGCAGAACCTGGTGTTATGTGTATCAGTGTATCCCTGCGATTACCCCACCTAGGTATATAGTATGAATTCCATGTAGGAGGTGCAACTTCCCACGAGAGGATTGCTCTGATTTTTGCAGTCTTTGCGCCGTTACTACAAGGCTGGCGGCGCCCACTCAGGTTAACAGGCATAAATACAGAATACTGCAATCCTTCTGGGGGAATGTCTTCAATATCATGAACATTTACAGATGCCGTTCCCACATAGGTCCAGCCTGCTCCATCACCCCAATCTACCCAGAAAGCGACATATTCAACACTTCCGGCAGAACACAGGTTACCTGAATAACCGCATGTTTTCTTGATCTCGATGACCCCTGCAAGCACATCCTGGTTTGTGTTCAGACCGATACATTTCAGATCCTCATATGTCGTATCACCCAAGGGTAATGGTATCAGTTTCTCGATGATATCTGTTATTTTCATCGCATCAAATCCAAGATCAATCAATGGGCTTGTTACAGATACCGCAGCTTTGGCTTTTACCCCTTCAGCACCTTTTTCGGTTAGTGCAAGTCCACCTTTTTCCAAGATTTTATGTATCTGGGTGAATCCGAACCTGTGCTCTGGTATGTCTTTATCCTTATATAATTGAATAAGTTGCTGAACATCGAGCTTTTTAGGATCCTTTAAGCTAATCTCCTTGTCAACGTCCACAGCCTCTAGGATGTTCTCCGGCATACTCAAATCTGTCATCTTGATAATATCCTTCAAAACAATGAATTTGAGTACGTCAATCTGGATACGGGCATCAACAGAATTACCCCACACAGGCACATAATTTGGCGTATCGGCTGGTGGAGGTGTGTTCCAGGATAGTATAGCACGTACCTTTGGCAGGTTCTTAATAAAACACAGCTTTTTATTTGCATCAAGTGGAATGCTCAGGTCATACTCGAGCGGCTTGACTTTGGGTATGTTATAAGCTTTGAAGCTGACCATCCCTACATCTTCCCAGACGCCCGTGTTATCCCAATCCACATAGAACCTGACATATTCAGGAGTACCACTGGAACATATGTTGCCACCATATCCGGTGGATTTTTTGACGTGGATTATTGCTTCAAGTCTCTCAAAATACGGATTGAATCCCACACACATCAGTTCTTCATAGGTGGTTTTGTTTGTCATCACTTTTACTGATTCAAAGGGACTTATCTTCAGATTACCGAAGTAGTTAGGATTCATCGCAATCAGGTACTTGAAGTTGCTCCTCTCACTCTCAACAACATCAGCCTTCCCTGTAACGATGGATACAATATCTGTAAATCGTTCAGGTCCTATGTTGTGCACATCCATGATCTGTTTCAGATTGGTGAATGTACCAATTTCGGCTCTTTTCTCGAGGATGTTGCTGGCAACCTTTACACCCACATCGACCTCACCGGGAAACTCTATGATTTCAGCGATTTCTTCAGGTTTACTAGCAGTATTTACAAACTCCAGTACTCTTTTTGCATCGTCAGGACTTACCTCTTCAGGTTTAAGTGTGGGACGTTTTATTGATATTGCTTTTCTTGTGGTCATTATAATCTACCCCAATATTTCATTGTTCCATAAAATCGATCAATGTTTATGTGTTTGGCTCGCAAGTAGCGGTTATTTTGCTCATATTTTCCCATGTTTCATTTACCTCCTTGCCATAGTGCATCCACCGAGGAGACAGAAGTCGCGCGATTTGTACTGATTACTACACATATTTGTTCTAGAATTTTGTTTGTAACAAATGGGCAGCAACAGCTATTTGCATGCCATAAGATGATTGCAAATTATTATCCAACAACCAACGAAAACCCACCAAATCGTTTGGAATTTCTGGAATTCCTCATCGGATATGCCTAATATATACCATTATGATGAGTATCATTATTAAGGTTTGTGGACAGATGTCATAGATAGTATTTCGAAGGCAATATCTATATTCCGCCAGGTCGGAACAATGTGTTTTATCATTAATTGGGCTTGAGCAAATAAAATCAAGTCTTAGAACAAGAAGGTAAATCAGTATCTAGATTTACATTAAATAATCTAACTTGATTAGAGAATGGGATTGTCCTGATTGTAATACAATACATGATAGGGATATCAATGCCGCTATTAATATCAATAAGTTTGCTTTAGATAAGCAGAACTTAATTGGTATTTGACACCTTCGGAACGAGGGGATGAGCCTGTAGACTTGTGAACAATGGTTCAAAGAATGAAGCAGGAAGCCACCCTATTTATAGGGTGGTAGTTCACGATCTTCTGTGCGTCATTAACTATCTGCAACAGTGAAGTCAATTTTTATTTTGTTCTCCAATATGGGTTCACATCTTGCCTTTACAACTGCAGTTCCAGCAGATGTGGAAGATGTTAAAAAGGCCGTTGTCGAAATATGATTTTTTTCAATATTGACTGGAGTTTCCACCACTCCTGCACTTGTTTCTAAATCGATTGTTATGTCCTCTGGAACAGGGATGGGCATTCCATTATTATCTTCGATACTTATTGTTATGGCAGATTTGGATATGCCATTGGCAGGGATATTGGCTGGTTCTGCAGATAGTTTGAGTTTGATCTGTGGTATCTCTTTCAGATCACAGTGGACTGGTGTAGTTTTATTATCCAGGACCAGTACTTTCTTTTCACATTCAAAATAAGAGAACTTTATGAACGCGCTCACATGTTCTCCAGAAGGCACTTCATCAATTTTTACTGGTGAAGTCCCGATGAATACCCCATCCAAGTATACCCGGGCAGAATCAGGTTCTGAAGTTGCGTATATCGATCCGTTTCCTTTTTTTCTGGTTTTATCCTTATGTTTTTTTCTTGATGCCCTCCATATTCCTAAAGCAGCAGCAGCAACTACTACTGTAGCCGGCAAAATTAATTCCCATAAATCTAGACCTTCCGGGGTTTCCGAGTCAAAGTAAAGCATTGAACTAACATCTTCTGACCACAGGCCGTCATTGTCCTGCACTGCAAATACGTATGTACCTTCTCTTATTTGTTCAGGAGCCAACTTCAGTGTAGATGAACTTCCTTCCCTTGTCATGCTGGTACCGTCGGGAAAGGTCCAACGGCAAAGTAAGACTTCGCCATCAGCGTCAATTCCATAACCATCAAATATCACACTTTCTCCCTGCCCCACCGGATTTGGTTTGATGGTCATGTGTGCTATTGGAGGTGTAGTTTTAATGGCTGGTCTTATACCGTCATCTAGGATTTCTAATTCCATCTCTGGATATTCAAGTTTTATGTATCCTTTTCCCTCTCCAGCGCCACTGATGACCGAAATTATCCATTCGTTGCCCTTTTCCCTGTCACCATCTGAAATATCATAGCTCAATCTCAGTAGCTCACCGGATTTACCCCATATTTCATTTTTTATTTCATCTGTTTGAACGAATTCCAGTCTCAGAGCTAGTTCTTGAATATTCCCTTCAAGTAGCGTTTCGGCATAGATCGTACCCTTTTCTCCCACCTTGAAACTAAGAATATAGGGTGCATCCTCACTTACAGATATTTCCTGATCGATTACCAATGCATCCACATTGTAAGATAATATTGCAAAGATTATCGCGGTGATAAGCATGTAAAATGTTTTCCTCGGCATTCTTTTCACCAGATTTTCCCTTAACATCCTTAACCAATCAAATAACTCCGAATTCTCTCGGGTGTTTTGAAATCTGTTGTTCTCTTTATCCCCCTTTTGAGTAAGAAGACTACCATTTTCAAACGTTAGATTAATTACGTCAAATGTCTGTAGTCACATATATCACATCAAACCATATATAACATTGTTACCCTTTAGGTCTTGTAACGAATACCATATAAGTACATGTAAAACCGATTGAGTTAGGAATGGAACGATGTACTGCATGGAACTTCCCGATTTAAAGCCTGTGGAGAACACCCAGAATGTGTTCTTTGAAGCAGGAAGGCACCCTAGTTATAGAGTAGTAGTCAACTTCAACGCCTCTTGTGGACCGGAATCTCTCTTCATATATTGCCAGGCCATAGATACAGGATTTATTTTTAGAAGGTCTCAATTTTATATTGAACCTGTTTCAAAAGTTCCCTCACACCCTTTTCCAGCATAAGATGAAACATGCAATATCTACTAATCCTTTGAAAACTACATTAAGTCTTTCATATCTACTTGCAAGTTTTCTGAATCCCATCTTCAGCCATGCAAAGAACCGTTCTATAGCTCCTCTTTTCAAATAGCTTGTTGGATCAAATCTGGTAGGTCGTCCTCTTTTTCTCTTTTTACTGTTTCTGATATTGGCCGGTATATTGCTTTTGATCACTCTTGACCTTAAATAGTCCCTTATATCAGCATTATCATAAGCTGCATCTGCCAGAACCTCATGAGGTCTTGTTCTTGGTCTTCTATCGGTCTTGACCTTAATACTTTCCAACACTTCTATGGAATGATTGCGATCATGCTCTTTTCCAGAAGCAATTTGGATGGTCAAAGGAAAACCTTCACAGCTTACACATGCGTGAATCTTTATAC
>JAFGOO010000198.1 GCA_016926455.1 Methanosarcinaceae archaeon
GCGATCTGGCGCATGTACGTGGATTTACCGGCCATGTTCGGACCTGTTATTATCATGAACTGGTTTTGCGTGCAGTCCATTTCGGTATCATTGGGCACAAAACCTCCGTGTACGGTGTTTTCCACAACTGGATGCCGCCCGTCTCGGATAAGTATTTTACAGTCGTTGGTGATGGCAGGTCTTACGTAATTGTTGTTCACGGCAATTTCGGCAAGGTTTGTGAGCACATCGAGTTCTCCGATAAGTACAGCAGTTTGCTGGAGTTTCCTTGAATGTTCAGCAACGATGGAATTTATCCCGGAAAATAATTCGTACTCAAGAGCCACCCTCTTATCATCGGCAGAGAGGATTAAATCTTCACGTTCTTTAAGTTCAGGTGTATAAAACCTCTCGGCATTGGTCATTGTCTGTTTTCTGATGTATTCGTCAGGAACCTGCTGGATATTGGCTTTTGTGACTTCGATGTAGTATCCGAATACCTTATTGTAACCAACCTTGAGCGATTTAATTCCAGTTCGTTCTCGTTCTTGCTGCTGGAATGAAGCAATCCAGATCTTTCCATTTCTGGACATGTCCTTAAGTTCGTCTAGCTTTTCGTTATAATCTAGTTTTATCATCCCACCTTCCCTGACACTTACAGGTGGCTCGTCTACAATCCCGCGTTCGATCAGATCAACCAATTCCTCGCGTTCAGTAAAATTCGTAAACCCCTCTCGTATACCGTCAAGAAGGTCTGATCTCATGTCTGTAAGAGAGTCTGCTATTATCGGCACTGCTTTCAGGGAATTTTTCAATGCTTGAAGGTCCCGTGCATTAGAGTTTCCGTATGTGATTCTCCCGATGAGCCGCTCGATATCACGGACATATGAAAGATGGGAGCGAATATCAATGCGTTGGAGTGTATTGCTGGTCAGTTCCTCAACTGCATTGAGACGTTTATTGATATCCTTTGCAGAGATAAGGGGTTTGAGGAGCCATTTTCGAAGCAGCCTCCTTCCCATTGGGGTTTTTGTTTCATCCAAAATTTTCAAGAGCGACGTATCGTCCCCATCACCACGTACGTTTTTGACGATTTCAAGGTTCTGGAGTGTAATGGAGTCCAATATCATGAACTCGGAATCAGAATAGGTACTCAAGGTGTGAATGTGTGCTAACTCCCTCATCTGTGTAGTAATTGCATACTGAAGGGCAGCACCTGCTGATGATATTGCATATGGCAGTTCCTCGCATCCCATCCCTTCCAATGTGGCAATATTGAAATGCTGAACCAATCGATCTTTCGATCTCTCGAGGTCAAATGCGTCGGTATCGACCTCGTGAAGGATGATTTTTGTCTGTTTCAGCCGTTCAACAATTATAGAGTTTCCAAACAGCGATGGTGGCATGATACACTCGGCGGGTCTCATGCGTGCAGCTTCCCCAGCAATCCTGTTAAATGGTGCCTCATCGGCTATCTGTGTTGTGAGGAACTCACCAGTTGAGACATCTAAAAAGGAGATTCCAAAGTCGTTGCCATTTCCTGAAACTGCCATAAGGTAATTGTTAGCAGCATCCGCAAACATGGAGGAATCCATTACTGTGCCTGGTGTTACTATTCGAACGACCCCTCTTTTTACAATGCCTTTGGCTTTTTTAGGGTCTTCCAGCTGTTCACATATGGCAACCTTGTATCCTTTTTTTATTAGGCGGGGAAGATATGTGTCAACAGCATGGTAGGGAATTCCCGCAAGCGGCATTTTTTCTCCGTCCTTGTTCTTGCCGCGTGTTGTGAGTGTGATTTCAAGCTCCCGTGCAATAGTTTTTGCATCCTCTCCAAAGGATTCATAAAAATCACCCATCCTGAAGAATATCAGCGCGTCACTGTATTCCTTTTTTGCTTCATAATACTGCTGCATAGCAGGCGTCGGTTTGCTCATTATTTTCTCCACAGGAATAATTAGTTTGCTGGATTTTATCGTGTATTAGTATTTTTGTGTTTGCATATCCAGATGTAGTATCCCAAAATTATTTTGCCTAAAATATTTACGACTAATTGCGTGTAGGGGTAGAGAAAGCCCATGTTCTTTAGACATGGAATGAATCATACCATGCATTTTAGTTAATCCAATGCATTATACATCTGTCATTGATGTATGAAGAATTAAAATGCACACTTAGCAACAATAAGTATTCTAAATCATTCCGATACTCAGTTAACAGTTGGACTTTCTATTAGCTACAAAAGATGATAGAATATAAGTCTAAGTTGCTTGGAGTATCTATTGCTTATATTGACCCCACATACACTTCCCAAACATGTAATAGGTGCGGTCATATAGGGAACAGGAATGGTAAAAACTTTGAGTGTCCTGATTGCGGACACGTTGAACATGCAGACGTTAATGCAGCTTTCAGTATTGCATTATCTCCAACATAGTTCGATTCAGTACATAAAGTGATGTGCTGAAAAGGAACACTATGTCCCTAAAGTGGCAATGGCTTGATAGCAGCTAACCATAGAACCCCATGAACTTTAGTCGTGGGACTACGTCAGGTCAAGGATTAATATTAGTTTTTCAAGACGTTTTTCGATATGAGTAAAGATGGTAGAATATGCAAAATAATGAATCGAATGGATATGCAAGAAATTGACGGTAAAAAAGCTGGACCCCTTGGGCCCATACAATTAAACTATTATACTTTGTCAAGCTTTTCGATACCGACTTTTTTCACGTAAGGTTTGCTGATTTTATTCGGCATCCATGCTGGTTTGTTCTTTGGTGCATCAACAACCTCTTTCCAGCCTTTGAAAACATGAACTTTCTTTGTCCCACGCTCACGAAGCCTGATAGTTTCAGGTTTGGATTTTGTTCCTTTTTGGCGATTTGCCACTTTTAATGCAGCCTGTCTTGGCTGTTTGCCAGTGAACAC